>NZ_JBFTQB010001463.1:0-766 GCF_056398785.1 Paenibacillus sp. 01T422
ATAACCAGGTGCGCCCTCAGGAGGGGGCATGAACGCTAGATTGAAGCTGGGATTCGTCTTTTTCATAGGGATATTGAACAGATCAAGACGACCGATATAATCGAGTATCATGAACGTTTGGTCATTGGATACGGCATTTTGCCATTGCTGTACGTTGAAAGTCAGCCAATCCGGAGGCATAAGCCCTTCTTTTTGCATACGTTGGAAGAACTCGATCATCTTCTTATATTCGTTCTCAATAGGCCCATAGCGAACCTTGCCTGTTTTCTCATCCTGGAACAAACCATTCATTGTGCCGAACTGTGCGGTAGCAAAGTTAAGGATACCAAGATTAGCTCCGCTTCTGAAGGAGAACGGATAGCTGTTAGGGTATAGTTCCTTCAGCTTCTTGCCCACTGTGATAAGTTCATCGTAATTGGCAGGAGGATTAAGTCCATGTTTCTTGAAAATATCTTCCCGGTACATCCAGATGACACGGTTCGTTTCACCGAAGCCTTCATTTGGAAGCATGTACATTTTACCATCAGCTGCTAAAGAGGCTTTGGCAATTTCAGGATATTTCTTCATCCATGCTGTTAAATTCGGCATGACATCTTTGTAATCCAGAATATTAGCGAGAACCCCTTGCTGGCCGAACTTATCGGCATCCGCACGAGGGTTGAAGAAGGTGATGTCAGGCATGTTACCGGAGGCTACATTCAGATTAATGGTATCCTTCAGATCACCTGATGGAAGCTGAACATTGAAGGTGGCACCGGTTTTCTCC
>NZ_JBFTQB010001464.1:0-766 GCF_056398785.1 Paenibacillus sp. 01T422
TGCTTTTGCTTACTAATAGACAGGATATTGCCTCTTTTAAACGAAATTATTAACTATTAAATAAAAAGTGTTGAAGGGATCCATACGTAATGACATATGACCGTATCAAGCTTCCTCCAGGATTATGGGTGGGAATACAACAAATGGGGATTAATCCTATCGACATAGCTTATAAAGCGCAGCTGCCGCTTACAATTATTACAGAGCCAGCTCCAATTACCACTGCTCAATATTTCAAAGTCTGGCAAGCATACTCTGACCACGTTGGTGACATTGCCACCGGAATCATCAATCTTGTAACTGCTTTTGAAACGACACAATATCCACCAACTGTATTAGCGACTTATCATGCTCGTGACTATCGCGATGCCCTTATGCGTATGGCGAGATACAAACAACTATGTCCTCCGGAAAGCTTGCAAATAACTGAAGACGGAGAGAGTTGTACAATTGAATTAGAATGGATGGATAGTGAGGAACCCGGACCGCCTGTGCTGGTTGGAACGACTTTGGCCTTTCTTCTAGAACTCGGGCGCAGAGGTACGGGGCAGCTTATTATTGCACGGAGTGTGGAATTTACTCACTCGATGGGTGATATAAAGGCTCTTGAGGTTTATTTCGGGTGCACGATTCGTATTGGTGCAACCCGTAATCGATTAACGCTTCATCGAAGAGATCTGGATCTCCCCTTTATTTCGTATAACCAGGAATTGCTGGAGATCTTGAGTCCCGTATTGGATCGAACGTTGAATGAACAGTGCACTCG
>NZ_JBFTQB010001465.1:0-766 GCF_056398785.1 Paenibacillus sp. 01T422
CCATCTCATGATTGCAGAAATCAACGACGAAGTGCCATCTCATGATTGCAGAAATCAACGACGAAGTGCTGGCTGAGCTGCCCAAAATGATCCATGACGAAGGGATCACTTCGCTCAAAGTGTTCATGGCTTACAAAAATGTATTTCAAGCCGACGACGGAACGCTTTATCGCACATTGCTTGAAGCTAAGCGGCACGGAGCATTGGTCATGGTGCATGCGGAGAATGGCGATGTGATCGATTATTTGATCAAGGAAGCACTAGAAGCAGGGAATACAGAGCCGATTTACCATGCGCTGACACGTCCATCCTTGATTGAAGGGGAAGCAACGGGACGCGCAGCCAAACTGACTGCTTTGGCAAATTCACAATTGTACGTTGTTCATGTGACTTGTGAGGAAGCTGTTCAGCAGATTGCTGAAGCGCGGAATCAAGGCGTCGATATTTGGGGCGAGACTTGTCCGCAATATTTAATGTTGGATCAAACGTATTTAGAGAAGCCGGATTTCGAAGGTGCAAAATACGTGTGGTCGCCACCGCTCCGACCCCAAGAACATCAAGATGCGCTATGGACGGCACTTAAAAACGGACAGCTTCAGACGGTAGGTTCCGACCACTGCTCCTTTAACTTTAAAGGTCAGAAGGAGCTGGGACTAGGTGATTTCAGCAAAATCCCGAATGGCGGACCTTGTATCGAAGATCGGTTCTCGATACTCTTCTCGGAAGGCTATCTGAAGGGGCGGATAACGCTGAACCAATTCGTAGA
>NZ_JBFTQB010001466.1:0-764 GCF_056398785.1 Paenibacillus sp. 01T422
GCCCAGCAGTTTAGCAATAGACTCCACGTAATAGTAGTCGCCATAGATCAGCGACACGTTCACGTTTTGCCCAGCCGGTTTGTTGCCCGTGCCTTCCAGCAAAATAGCCTGATGCTCCGGCTGATCCCACGTACCGTAGTTCTGCGTGAGAGACAGCAGCATGCGCTCCGCAGCGCGGCGGTAAATATTGCCTTCAACGGCTGGCAGGAATTCCGCCAGTTCAATCAACCCCGATGCGGCGCATGTAGCAGCCGATGTATCTCTCGGCTCATCGTCCAGCGATGCAGCCGCACGGAAATCCCAATGTGCCACATGATCCTCCGGCAGGCACGCCAAGAAATAATTCGCTACACGCTGCGCCGCACGCAAGTAACGCACTTCTCCCGTGTAACGGTAGACGTTCGCCAAGCCATGCAGCGCCCATGAGGCTCCGCGGCTCCAAGCTGACAGCGGCCCTGCACCTTGGCCGCCTAATGATTCAATAAGCTCGCCCGTCTTCGGATCGAAGCTTAGGATATGATTCACCGATCCGTCTTCGCGGACGAATTTGTCAACGACTGTATCCGCATGTGCCCTGCCGATTTGTTCAAAGCGCGGATCGCCAGTCATTTCCGCAGCCCAGAACAGGATGGACAAGTTCATTGTGGAGTCGACGATGGACCAGCCGATTTTCTCCTGATTCCATGCGCGAAGGAAGCTGCCTGCCAGATTATAACGGCCCGCCAAGAAATTAGCTGCCTGCAAGCCGCGGCGCAATCCATCGC
>NZ_JBFTQB010001467.1:0-764 GCF_056398785.1 Paenibacillus sp. 01T422
AAAGCGGTACGCGAGCTGGGTTCAGAACGTCGTGAGACAGTTCGGTCCCTATCTGTCGCGGGCGTAGGAAATTTGAGAGGAGCTGTCCTTAGTACGAGAGGACCGGGATGGACGTACCGCTGGTGTACCAGTTGTCTCGCCAGAGGCATMGCTGGGTAGCTATGTACGGAGGGGATAAGCGCTGAAAGCATCTAAGCGCGAAGCCCCCCTCAAGATGAGATTTCCCAGTATGTAAGACCCCTTGTAGACGACGAGGTTGATAGGTTCGAGGTGGAAGTGCRGCAAYGYATGYAGCTGACGAATACTAATCGGTCGAGGGCTTAACCTAATATAGGGATCTTTTGACGAAGTCAAAAGTCTCTCTGCTTGAAACCTAAGAAGTCCTTACCTTTACGTAAGTTTCGTATCTAGTCTTCAGGGAATAAATCCCTACTGTGGCGGTCGTGGCGAAGGGGTTAACGCACTGGTTTGTGGATCCAGCATTCGTGGGTTCAAGTCCCATCGGTCGCCCTTTTCCCTTATCTTGTTGGGGATTAGCCAAGCGGTAAGGCAACGGACTTTGACTCCGTCATGCCTAGGTTCAAATCCTAGATCCCCAGTTTATCTTCCTTTAAGCGGTCGTGGTGGAACGGCAGACACACCATCTTGAGGGGGTGGCGCTCACAAGGCGTGAGGGTTCAAATCCCTCCGACCGCATCCCAGATTTACGAGAAAACCTTACATTTGTAAGGTTTTTTTGTTTTATAACAGAGTCTCCATATGAC
>NZ_JBFTQB010001468.1:0-759 GCF_056398785.1 Paenibacillus sp. 01T422
GGGGCAGCAGGAATTGAGGGGCAGCAGGAATTGAACCCACACCAAAGGTTTTGGAGACCTTTGTTCTACCCTTAAACTATGCCCCTAGAATGGTGGCTCGGGACGGAATCGAACYGCCGACACGAGGATTTTCAGTCCTCTGCTCTACCGACTGAGCTACCGAGCCTAGATGGGATCAAGAAGAAATAGGTGAAACATTCACTAGAAGATGAATACAATCTATCTAAAGAGACGGTGAAGAAGGGAACTAAATCTTCGAGACGCTTATAACGTCTACTTGATTTCCTATGGCACTTCTTCGACCGCTCGAATATTTCGAAAGTGGCTCCCCGAACAGGACTCGAACCTGTGACAACTCGATTAACAGTCGAGTGCTCTACCAACTGAGCTATCAGGGAATATGGTAGGCCCTAGTGGACTCGAACCACCGACCTCACCCTTATCAGGGGTGCGCTCTAACCAGCTGAGCTAAGGGCCTATATCTATATATGCCCTGTTGATCCGGCAAAAAAAATACCCCGTAGGGGTACTGCTTGGCAACGTTCTACTCTCCCAGAACCCTGCGGTTCAAGTACCATCGACGCTGGAGGGCTTAACGGTCGTGTTCGAGATGGGAACGCGTGGGTCCCCTCCGCCATCATCACCAAACAGTCAAAGCGTGATTTGCGCCTTGAAAACTAGATACGAAACTTGCGTAAAGTTGAAATTTAGGTGGATTACTTTGGGCCCCAATCAAGTATTCGGAATTCGCTACAAAGC
>NZ_JBFTQB010001469.1:0-758 GCF_056398785.1 Paenibacillus sp. 01T422
GTTATGGGGCTTGGCTATGGGGACTTATTGAGCACGTGAAAACGACTGGAAATAAGGGTCTATTGGATGAACTCCGGGAAAGCATTGAGATTACAGTTGATTATTTGATGACGTTCTGGCATTATCCGAACTTTGATTGTTGGGAAGAGTTCCCCGATTATGTTCATCCTGCAACATTAGCCTGTGTATATGGCGGTTTGAAAGCTCTAGGAGAATTAGAGCAGCGTTCAGAGCTGTTGGACAAGGCGTCAATGGTTAAGGACTTTATTCTTAGCCATTGTGTCAACGAAGGCCGTTTCGTGAAGTCTGTCCACTGCCTGGATGAAATATGGAAACCAGCCTTAAGTGGTGTAGATGCAAGTCTGCTTTGGCTTGCAGTTCCTTTTGGCGTGTGTGAAGTAGATGATCCTATTATGCAGAAAACTGTACAAATAATTGAAAGTGAACTGAAACATGAAGGCATTCAGCGCTATGTAGAAGATCGTTACTATGGCGGCGGTGAATGGATTCTGCTAACGGCGTGGTATGGTTGGTATCAAAGAGAGCTTGGAAACCATGAAGAGGCGCATAGATGCCTGGAATRGATCATAAGCAAAGCCGATCACCTTGGCCGTCTTCCCGAACAGGTCCCCGATCAACTCAGAGAGTCTTCTGCTTATTCAGAGTGGTTGGGCAAATGGGGCGAACCCGCGCTGCCGCTGCTTTGGTCTCATGCGATGTTCTTGGTGCTATCTGACAGTCTTGCCTGAGCATAGCTC
>NZ_JBFTQB010001470.1:0-754 GCF_056398785.1 Paenibacillus sp. 01T422
GTTAAAAACATCAGCCACAGCTTTAGGCATTGTGAAGGTAAAGCCAAGCCATTCTGTTAAGGTAGTGGCTTGGCTTTTTATTAGTGAACCTTAAACTTCTTCAGATTTCGGCACTTTTATGGATTCTGTGTCGTTGTGCTACCCCCATACAGTTAATATAATTAATGTTGTAAGCGCTTAAAAAATGGTGAGAAGGGGGAAAGTGTAATGAAGAAAAATATTACCAAATGTATGGGGAGGAAAAATGTTATGAAAAGGCTAACCCCAAAAGCTCTAATCCTCGGAATAATTACGATCTTACTGCTACCGCTCTTAACGTTCTACGCAAGCACACCTGCTTCTGCAGCAACGGATAACTATGATGCTTTGAGATTGAAATGGAAAGACATGCTCACAGGTGGGACCGCTTACAATCCATCGGATACCGATATAGCCAATAAAATCGCGGTCATCACAACGAATGCTCAGAACGATTGGGACACAATGGACAATAGCTCGAATCGGACTTATCTGTGGAGTGATTTAAGCAATGGCGCAGATACAGCGCAGATGACCCAAGATTATGTGCAGTTAAAGGAAATGGCGTTGGCTTATGCAACTATGGGGTCGACACTGTATGGAAACTCTAATCTGGCAGCCGATATTATATCTGGACTGGATTGGATGTACACGAACCGCTTCAATGAATCGAAGACAGCAACCGGTAATTGGTGGGACTGGGTTATTGGCAGTCCTCAAGCCTTGAATGATATCG
>NZ_JBFTQB010001471.1:0-752 GCF_056398785.1 Paenibacillus sp. 01T422
GCTTATCCGGAGGCCAAACTGCAAAAAGTAAAACCATCTTACGAACCAAACCGCTCTTCAGAATTAGAAATAAGTAATAATGGGCAACCCTTGCTCGTATATATGAATCCTTATGACGGGAAAGTACTTGGAGACGTTAATCCAAATACAAAACTCATGCAGTTAATAAGAGATTTTCATGGGAAATTAATGATTGGAAAAACAGGGGATCGCATCATTGAATTATCTGCCTGCTGGGCGATGATTCTTTTAATCACAGGTATCTATTTGTGGTGGCCGAGGGGTAAAAAATCGATCTACGGCATAATTCTTCCGCGTATGGGTAAGGGGAAGCGGATGTTCTGGCGTGATATGCACGCTGTGACCGCATTTTGGTTATCTCTGTTCATTGCCGCATTAATCTTAACTGGCTTACCATGGTCTGGCGTTTTAGGAACTTATATAAACAAAACAGCTACATACCCTCAAGGATTCTTCTCTTTTGATCCACAAAAACCTGAGTCAACTGTACCGACCAAAGATGTTGTTAAAGGAGTCCCCTGGGCGGCAGAACAACTTCCGATACCTAATTCTACTGCTAGCTCAAGTGGTTCCATTTCTATTGAGCAAGTGATGGATATTGGTAAAAGTATGGAACTTGCGCCAGGCTACCAAATAGCCCTACCCGCAAGTGAAAAAGGCGTATACACGATCTATTCAACAACAGCAGATCCGAAGAAGCAAACGACCCTTCATATTGATCAATATAATGG
>NZ_JBFTQB010001472.1:0-748 GCF_056398785.1 Paenibacillus sp. 01T422
ACGTTAGGAGATAGCATTTCAGCTGCAGGTGGTTATCAACCATTGGTAAGTGCAGCGCTGGGGTTCTCCACCGTTCTGAATGAAAGCAAAAGCGGATGTCCGCTCACAGCGGGAGGAGATCGTGATTACGGAGCGACCGTGCATGTCGGCAGGCAAATGGAGCCCGGGTACGATTGTGTGACCGTTTTTGCGGGAACGAATGATTTTCGGTTGGATAAACCGATTGGATGCAAGGAAGAGCGGGATATTCATACATTTTACGGAGCATATGTTACCTTGGTGGAGGATATTTTGAGCAAAAATCCGGCTTGCCGCCTCAATTTATGGACACCGCTGCAAAGGGATAAAGACGGTTTCGACATTGATTCCGTGAATGCGGAAGGTCATCGCTTAGTAGACTATGTCGAGGTCATTCAGGCCATCGGCGTTGAGTATGCGCTCCCTGTGCTGAATTTGTACGCGGAGAGCGGATTCAATCGCTTCACGTTGGGCTTGCTGACCAGTGATCGGCTGCATCCGAATCAAGAGGGTTTCAAGCGGATTGCCGCTATGGCAATTTCTTTTCTTGAACGTATTTAGTGCTGGTCGGTATCAGCGCATTAAAAAGGACCTGAGGATTTGTTTCCTCAGGCCTTTTTTTGATGGGAAGCAGCGGGTGGTGGCGGCCCAGTTAGAAGCATCTTAATGGAGCGTCCCCTTGAGAGCTGGGCAATGGAGTTGATGGATTACTTGTACTTGAGTAGATAGA
>NZ_JBFTQB010001473.1:0-747 GCF_056398785.1 Paenibacillus sp. 01T422
GTCTCATATATCCGTAATATAATTTTTCGGATTTCCTAGTAATGATTTTTGTTTCTTCGAGCCAGAACGACTTGGGCAACTAAAAAAAGGACAATTAGTAAAGCAAGGAGGGCATACATCATAATCGTACCAACAAGAAACATAAACACGGGAAGGGTCTCCTTTTGAAAGATATTGATTTACAAATGATTCAAAGTCCTCGATTTTTTCAAGATAGTCCTCCATAAATGCTATAGACATAGCATTCTATCCCACTTGACATTGGCGCCCTATGAAAAGCAGCCAAAAGCAGAATCTGCATATAGACTTTGCTCTGATGGTCTATATGCAGACATGATCTAGAACCTAACCGAAGAACGTGCCATAAAGCAGATATGCATTTAAGCCTGCAATGATGAATGCCACTACCCATGAAAGCAATGATAACCATTTCAGCGCGACAAACTCGCCCATTTTCTTTTTATCGGATGTAAACATGACGAGTGGAATGACTGCGAACGAGAGCTGTAGGGAAAGAATGACCTGACTCAAGAWTAACAAATCTCCGGTTCCTTTTTCTCCGGTTATCGCAATCACCAGGATGGCCGGGATAATGGCGATAAGGCGGGTAATTAATCGTCTTAGCCATGGCTTCAACCGAATGTTTAAAAATCCTTCCATAACGATTTGACCGGCAAGCGTCCCCGTCAGCGTTGAGTTTTGCCCGGAGGCGAGCAGAGCTACCGCGAAAAGCACACTGGCTATACT
>NZ_JBFTQB010001474.1:0-744 GCF_056398785.1 Paenibacillus sp. 01T422
TGATACAATATCCTGACGAACGTTCGGAAGGGAGAATTTTATGACTGCTACTCGGATCAAAGAGGTTGCCCTCAAGCATTTTGCCAGTAATGGATATGAAGGCGCGTCACTAGCTGATATTGCAACGGAAGTAGGTATCAAGAAGCAATCAATCTATACGCATTTCAAGGGAAAGGATGATCTTTTCCTTGCGCTGCTTGACGACGTGCTGGCACGGGAATTGAATTTTGTTCTTGATTATCTTGAAAGCCATAAAGATCTTGCCGTTGACCAATTGCTATATGGCTTCTTGATCCAATATCAAGATTGCTACGAAAAGGATGATAATACCAAGTTTTTCTTGCGCGTAGTCTTTTTCCCGCCATCTCATCTGTATGATTTCATTGTACAAAAGGGTTATCACTATATAGATACAATTGAAGCGATGTTACTTCCGGTATTCCAGCAAGCAATTGCAGAAGGGAACATATGTCCAGATGTCAGCAGTGAAATGGCGACAATTGCTTTTCTAGCTGTGCTAGATGGTATGTTCGTAGAATTGCTATTCGGTGGAGTCGAAAGATCAATGAAAAGGATAGAGGCTTCTTGGTTCGTCTATTGGCGCGGCATCAAATAGTAAATCAACAGGAGGAGGATCACACACCATGAATCGTAATTGGATTTATATTTTTATAGGGGCATTTTTTGAAGTGTTGTGGGTCACAGGTTTAAAACATTCGGATACTACGATGATGTGGATAGGCA
>NZ_JBFTQB010001475.1:0-742 GCF_056398785.1 Paenibacillus sp. 01T422
GTTTACCGGTTTATGTAGATCGTATCGCCTCGGAAGCAGATGCGATCGTCGTAATTAACCGTGTGAAGCCGCATACGGCGTTCCGCGGACGTATTGAGAGCGGCATCATGAAGATGATCGCGATCGGGCTAGGGAAGCAAAAAGGCGCTGAAGCCTGCCATCAGCTTGGCTTTAAGTATATGGCGGAGAATGTGCCAGCCATGGCTAATCTGATGATTCAGAAACTGCCAATCGTGTTCGGTGTAGCTCTCGTCGAGAATGCTTATGACGAGACTTGCCGAGTAGAAGTGCTTCCTGCAGCTGAAATCGAAGAGCGCGAAGAGCAGCTGTTGATTGAAGCGAAGGCGCGACTTCCGAAGATTCTGTTCGATGAGATTGATGTGCTGGTCATTGATTACATTGGCAAAAATATTAGCGGCGACGGCATGGATCCCAACGTAACAGGTCGTTACCCGACGCCTTATGCGCATGGTGGCCCGGATGTTGCGAAGATGGTTGTTTTGGATTTGACACCAGAAACAAAAGGGAATGCAAATGGGGTAGGAACGGCTGATTTTACAACTCAACGCTTAGTGGATAAAACTAATCTGGAGTTCACGTATGCGAATGGACTAACTTCCACCGTTTGTGCGCCAACGAAGATCGCAACAACGCTGGAGAATGATTTCTATGCCATTAAAGCTGCTGTAAAAACTTGCAACATCCTAGATTACACGAAGTGTAAGCTGGTTCGGATCCAAGA
>NZ_JBFTQB010001476.1:0-741 GCF_056398785.1 Paenibacillus sp. 01T422
GCTCAGCACAATACAACTGGGATTGGGGGCTGATCCACACACTTAAGCTTGTTTTACAACGCTAACTTCTACTTTTCGCTCTCCAGCCACACTTTAACGTTGAAAAACATCGGCTCAGCACAATACAACTGCTCAGCACAATACAACTGGGATTGGGGGCTGATCCACACACTTAAGCTTGTTTTACAACGCTAACTTCTACTTTTCGCTCTCCAGCCACACTTTAACGTTGAAAAACATCGGCTCAGCACAATACAACTTGGATTTGGGGCTGATCCACATACTTAAGCTTGTTTTACAACGCTAACTTCTACTTTTCGCTCTCCAGCCACACTTTAACGTTGAAAAACATCGGCTCAGCACAATACAACTTGGACTTGGGCCTGATCCACACACTTAAGCTTGTTTTACAACGCTAACTTCTACTTTTCGCTCTCCAGCCACACTTTAACGTTGAAAAACATCGGCTCAGCACAATACAAACAAAAAACCGCGAGCCAAAGCCCGCGGTCCAACACTACACCGTAAATTTCTGCAGCGAAATTTGTAGTTCCTCAGCTAGTCCTGCCAGCGACTTAGCCGAATTCTCAATTTCCTCGGTCGTGGACATCTGCTGCTGACTGGCAGCGGACGTCTCCTGACTGACGGAAATACCTGTTTCCGAAACGCTGCTGACGATGCCCATCACCTGCTCAATACGCACATTGGCATCCACCAGCTGGTGAATGTTCTGATTCACAC
>NZ_JBFTQB010001477.1:0-741 GCF_056398785.1 Paenibacillus sp. 01T422
CACGTATCCAGGGACACGTATCCAGGGATTTCGCCCAGTAGCCGAAGATTTAGCTGGAGCTTCTACCGCTATTTCCCTCCCAGCCACTGAACAGCCCAGATTAACGGTAGATTTTCCATCTATCGCAGCTGAACCAGCCGAATGGAGCGCCCCCTTGCAATAGCGCAGTTGAGTAGATGGATTACTTTACAATAACGCCGATTTCTCCATCTATTCCCCYGCRATTCTTCCACTTTTGCCCAAGTARCTGGACTTTCTACCGCTAATTCCCACGTATCCAGGGATTTCGCCCAGTAGCCGWCGATTTAGCTGKAGCTTCTACCKCTATTTCCCTCCCAGCGACTGAGCAGCCCAGATTAACGGTAGATTTTCCATCTATCTCARCTGAACCAGCCGAATGGATCGTCCCCTTGCAACTGCGCAGTAGAGTAGATGGATTACTTTACAATAACGCCGATTCCTCCTGYTAATYCCTGCAATTCTTCCACTTTTMCCCAAGTAACTGGACTTTMTACCGCTAATTCCCACGTATSCAGGGAWTTCGCCCAGTAGCCGAMGATTTAGCTGGAGCTTCTACCGCTATTTCATTCCCAGCCACTGAACAGCCCAGATTAACGGTAGAATTTCCATCTATCTCAGCTGAACCAGCCGAATGGAGCGTCCCCTTGCAATAGCGCAGTTGAGTAGATGGATTACTTTACAATAACGCCGATTTCTCCATCTATTCCCCTGCAATTCTTC
>NZ_JBFTQB010001478.1:0-730 GCF_056398785.1 Paenibacillus sp. 01T422
TTCTTAATCACAATAAGCGGAGTTTCTTCCACCATCTCAAAGGTGGTGAATCTTCGGGCGCATTTCTCACATTCCCGGCGACGGCGGATCGATTTGTTTTCATTAGCTGAACGTGAGTCAAGCACTTTCGTACCGGAATAATCACAGAACGGACATTTCATTCGCTATCTCTCCTTTCTCTTCTATCTGGTGGATTACCATATGTTACATGTCATGAACGATGAAGAAGTGCGCACAATACTAGTACCAACCGACAAGGAGGTGAACAGACATGAGCGCAGGAAACAGCAACACGCTAGTTGTTCCTCAAGCTAACGCAGCGTTGGATCAGTTGAAATACGAAGTAGCCCAAGAACTTGGTATCTCTATCCCACAAGATGGATACTACGGTAACATGGCTACTCGTGACACTGGTGCCATCGGTGGTCACATTACTCGTCGCCTGGTACAAATCGCAGAACAATCTTTGGCTGGTCAATTCAAGTAATCTTGAGATGAAGTAGCCGCTGAATCTGCAAACGGGAAGTATTGGACTTTAAGCCCCCCATAAAGGAGCTAGTCCAATGCTTCTTTGTTTTGTGGAGACTAGTTTTGTTAGGTTTGCTTGTTTTGCCATTGATCTGAATACAGTTTCGTGTATTTCTCGTAATAATAAATAACTCGCTGAACATAATGACGCGTTTCGCCGAATGGGATTTGGTCAATACGCTCCTGAGAGCCATCCCAGACG
>NZ_JBFTQB010001479.1:0-729 GCF_056398785.1 Paenibacillus sp. 01T422
GGTGTACACTGGCTAAATGTGCGTTACGGAAATTAAGCTATGACATAGAGCTGGCTGCTTGGCAGTCGGCTTTATTTTAGTGGATTTTGTAACAAGAAATGGAAGGGACTGATTTGATGAGTTTGATCGTTATTATTGTCATCATGTTCGTTCTTATTTGTTTAACTGGGATGGTCAGCAAAGGCAACCATAGAAGAAGTAATAATTTTACCCAATCCCACAATGATAGCTCGAACTTCTACGCTAATCATTCTTCGGATGATTCTAACAAACACCATCATAACCATCACCATAACCATAACCATCACCACAACGAACATCTTAATCATCACCAGAATCACCACAGTCACCACAGTCACAATGATTCCTCCAGCGGAGGCGGAAGTGACAGTGGAGGTAGTAGCAGCGATTGAAAATGGATCGGATGTTCGCCTCAATGCCAAGGTAGAGTAAGATAGAGGTGAGGTGCTATTTTTCGTCCCCGACTCTTTGCTTCTACAAAATGAATGGGGAAAAAAGTAGACAAACGGCTACTATTGAAAGAAGGGTACTGAGAGTTCGGGGGAGCTTTTTGTTTTCTTTAGATTTAAACCAGCCTCCAAATTGAAATGCATTTCTGTAAAAGACAAATAAGATTAACAAATTACCAAGCAGATAAAATAAAAAGTAATGTTCAATTGTAATTCTAAAAGGAGAATAGATAAGTTGTTGCTCTACCCATCCTAGTAT
>NZ_JBFTQB010001480.1:0-729 GCF_056398785.1 Paenibacillus sp. 01T422
CCGCTACGCTCAATCATCATGATTGCAACCTCTTTTCAATAATCCTAGTATGGAGTRATACCCTTACATGAAGCCTTCTAACACCATCGTCCGCGTATACCGCGGGAACATAACAGAAAGTATTCACCGCGTTCATCTCGCGGTAGTTAACACCAAGGGCTCGCTGCTGCACGGGGCAGGCGATCCACAGCTCTTAACCTTCGCTCGTTCGACGGCGAAGCTCATTCAAGCGCTGCCGGTCATCGAATCCGGCGCGGTGGATCATTTCGGCCTCGGAGATGCCGAAATTGCTTTGTGCTGCGCTTCCCATAACGGGGAAGCTGAGCACGTGAGCGCTGCCCAAGGCATCTTGGGCAAGCTCGGTTTCCATCACGAGCACCTGCAATGCGGTGCTCATGAGCCCTACCATGCGCCGACCGCACAGGCGATGCGCGAACGGGGTGAAGCGCCGACCACGCTGCATAACAATTGCTCAGGCAAGCATTCAGGCATGCTGGCGCTTTGTGCGCACCTCGGCGCATCGCCGGACACCTACATGAGCCTGCTGCATCCTGTGCAGCAGCTCATGCTAGAAGCGGTATGCGCCATGTCCGACATCCCGAAATCGCAGATGGAGCTCGGAGTCGACGGCTGCGGAGTGCCGGTAYTCGGCATGCCAATCAACCATCTGGCGCTTGCTTTCGCCCGGCTTGGAAGCCCGGAAGCGCTGCCCGAGGCCCGTGCAAACGC
>NZ_JBFTQB010001481.1:0-729 GCF_056398785.1 Paenibacillus sp. 01T422
GCTGTAGAAAAAAGGAGGCATGAGCCCATGAAACATCCCGAAATTCATGAGATTTGCAAAAAACATATGTACCGTTATGTCAGCGTAACGATGACAAGCGGAGCCGTTTATGATGGCATTGTCGAAAATGTGGATGATGACAATTTATACTTAGCCGTGCCAATCGGCGGTATGGATCATGAACAGATGAGAGCATTCCTGCCGTATGGAGGCTATCCCAATCCGTATTATGGCTACCCGTATCCTGGTTATGGCTATGGATTTGGACGTCGGAGATTCGCAAGGCAAGTACTACCATTAGCTGGTTTACTAACTTTGTCATTATTGCCTTATTATTAATAGATATCCATTTTCTTGTTGAGAAACCTCGCTTTAAGCTGTGGGGTTTCTTTATTTTGCTATTGTTCCTTGGAATAGGACGGATTGGGTTGGATTTTTTCGCGCGTTTCCGATAAAATTAAAGGTATAGATTTATAAGAAAGTGGAGGGATTGGCCCATTTATGAGTGATTGTATTTTTTGCAAAATTGTTGCGGGGGAACTGCCCTCGAAAAAAGTATTCGAGAACGATGAAATTCTAGCATTTCACGACATCCAACCAGCCTCACCGATCCATGTGCTTATCATTCCTAAGAAACACATCGCCTCATTGGCTGACGCGCAAGCGGAAGACTGGTCTACTATTGGACAAATGCAAGCGGCCGCCGCGCAAATTGCTAGAGAACTAGAC
>NZ_JBFTQB010001482.1:0-728 GCF_056398785.1 Paenibacillus sp. 01T422
TTGACTGTTTGGTGATGATGGCGGAGGGGACCCACGCGTTCCCATCTCGAACACGACCGGCGGAGGGGACCCACGCGTTCCCATCTCGAACACGACCGTTAAGCCCTCCAGCGTCGATGGTACTTGAACCGCAGGGTTCTGGGAGAGTAGAACGTTGCCAAGCAATATTCCCTGATAGCTCAGTTGGTAGAGCACTCGACTGTTAATCGAGTTGTCACAGGTTCGAGTCCTGTTCGGGGAGCCATTGCTTCCATAGCTCAGTCGGTAGAGTGCATCCATGGTAAGGATGAGGTCACCGGTTCGATTCCGGTTGGAAGCTCCAGTAAGTTTTTGTAAGGCCCGTTGGTCAAGTGGTTAAGACACCTCCCTTTCACGGAGGTAACAGGGGTTCGAGTCCCCTACGGGTCACCATTAAGTAAATCCCATGGAGGCTTAGCTCAGCTGGGAGAGCATCTGCCTTACAAGCAGAGGGTCGGCGGTTCGATCCCGTCAGCCTCCACCATTAACTGCATAAGCCGTTGTAGCTCAACTGGTAGAGCAACTGACTTGTAATCAGTAGGTTGGGGGTTCAAGTCCTCTCGACGGCATGTTATTATTGGGGATTAGCCAAGCGGTAAGGCAACGGACTTTGACTCCGTCATGCCAAGGTTCAAATCCTTGATCCCCAGTTTCTTACATGAGTCATTAGCTCAGTTGGTAGAGCACCTGACTTTTAATCAGGGTGTCGT
>NZ_JBFTQB010001483.1:0-720 GCF_056398785.1 Paenibacillus sp. 01T422
GCCTATTTCTTATTAGAGTGTAAAACCCTTCATTGAAGTTTGTCCAAGGCAGGGTTGGTGGATTCTGTTTCTGTGCCTATTTCTTATTAGAGTGTAAAACCCTTCATTGAAGTTTGTCCAAGGCAGGGTTGGTGGATTCTGTTTCTGTTGTGCTTAAGACACCGCAGAGCTAGTACTGAACTACAGCCGAGTCAGAAGTTTGTAAGACAAGAGAAGAAGTATCAGATGCCTTTTACATTGCGAAGATTTAGGTCTGTAATATAAGCACAACTTTCTACTCGTCTTACTCTCCAATATTGTCGTATAATGGTAAATATGGGAGTGTGATAGGATTGGGGCTAAATGAGGACATCACAGCATTGAAAGAAGATGTTTCAAAAATACTTGATGGTTTTAATAATAAAATGCTCAAAAAAATCACAAAACCTGAGATTTACTTGATTCATTTAAAGCAAAGGATTAGTTTCTTAAACTGGACTTCTAGAAAATATAACTTACTATCAGTTGGAGATCCTGAAACTGTACTTCAAAGAGATGTCTTTTATTGTGAATTTGGTTTCAATGTGGGTAGTGAACAACAAGAAAATCGTCCTGCTGTAATTTTGCAAAATGACAGAGGTAATGTGTCCTCCAGAACAACAATCATTGCACCAGTTTCAACACATAATAATTGTGCTTTTTTTGAAGACAAAGGAAAGAAATACATAAAGTTTACTAACG
>NZ_JBFTQB010001484.1:0-719 GCF_056398785.1 Paenibacillus sp. 01T422
GAAGAAGGACACAAAGAGGAAGAGGGTGGGGAAATTCTGGACCCTCATGTCTGGTTGGATCCAGCGCTTGCACAGAAAGAGGTAGAGTCCATTTTCGTCGGTTTGTCTCAAGCTGACCCAGCGCATCAAGAAGATTACCGTAAAAATGCAGATGTGTTTATCGGTAAGCTTAAAGCTTTGGATACATCCTTTCGTACAGGGCTAGAGCATGTGAAAAAGAAAGATTTCGTGACACARCATGCTGCTTTTGGCTATTTGGCTAAAGAATATGGATTGACACAAGTGCCAATCGCTGGACTTTCACTTGAAGAAGAACCGTCACCTACAAAAATGGCCGATATTATTAAGTTTGCGAAAGAAAACCAAGTCAAAACGATATTCTTTGAGACTCTAGTGGATCCGAAAGTAGCCACAACCATTGCCAAGGAGCTTAATGCCAAAACGGATGTGTTAAACCCGCTGGAAGGGTTGACGGATGAAGAGAAGAAGAAAAATTTGGATTACATCGGTATTATGACGAATAATCTGGAAGCTTTAAAGAAAGCGTTAAACGAATAGAGTTAAGTATGCAAACCATGGGTTTGCTTATTGCATGATAATTAATCGTAATAATTACAATTAAATGGAGGGTTAAGATGTCCGATCACAAAATTCCAGTGACAGTTTTAAGCGGTTATTTAGGAGCAGGTAAAACAACGCTGCTGAACCACGTTCTGCAT
>NZ_JBFTQB010001485.1:0-718 GCF_056398785.1 Paenibacillus sp. 01T422
GCATTACTCCTACAAATGTTGACCACATAGCTGATTACTCCTTTGTTGATTCGAAAATATTGCCAATACGCCGAATAATCACTTTGACCTGTACGTCGACCTCTGCTTGGRTAAACAAATTCTCTCCGGTATCCCAATTTTCCGCAATCGGTTCCCACAGTTTATTATGATCCTGGAATAAATAGGGGCCAAGTCCCAAGGCGTCTTTTTTGTAGGAATGCTGCAGCTTCTTGATCGTTTTATTGGTTGTGGAGGTAAGTTTGTCTTCCAAGCTTTTCTCAAGCGTTTCTAAGGTTTTACCGTCAGAAGGATCAATGTTGGTGATGGATTTATCCAAAGTTCCTTCCGCTATGATCTTAATTGTAAATTTCATATGTCCCGGGCTTGTTTGTTGAACGTAAAACTTTCTATTTGATCGTTCAACTTTGAAACCTACGATTTGATCATTTATGTCGGATTCAACGATTCCGCCTTTAACTCGCTTCGTAATAAAATTAAGCCCCTGGGTTTCTTCTCCGCTAAGGAACCCAAGCAATTGTTTGCTGGTTCCATCAAATAAGGCGCTTCCATTCAGGGTGACGCCACCATCTTCCTTTTTAATTGCCTGTAGAACAAAGCTTTCATGTTTGATTAAAAATTCATGCACATCGCCAATCCTTGATTCGGGAAGCATAAAGTTGGTTTTTTGATTGTTCTTGGCAATGGAGGAGATATAATC
>NZ_JBFTQB010001486.1:0-715 GCF_056398785.1 Paenibacillus sp. 01T422
GAAGAATACCTCGGGCGTATCCTCCACTATGATCGGGAGAGAAACGGCCAACTTTTGAAAACGTTAAAAATGTACTTAGCTTTAAGCGGCTCCAAGCAGGAAACAGCCAAAGAGCTTTTCATCGTAAGGCAAACCTTGTATCACCGTCTGGACAAAATTGCCCTTCTGCTAGGCGAAGACTATATGCGCCCTGACAAAAGAATAGCCATAGAGCTTGCGCTCCATGGCTACGAATACATGAATGGCATCATAACTTAAATCTGTTCATGTCCCTGCCGAATAAGCAGTGTTGCATAATATTTCCTCGCATTCGCTGTCTTCAGATGAAGCGTTGCTGTTTCACCGCCAGGGTGTTCGAATTGCAGCCATGCGCCGCTTAAATCTTCTTTCACCCCAACGATCTTAAATTTCTGAGCAACGAAACCATCCAGCTTTTGCTTTTCCAGGATAAATTGCGCATGCTCAGACATGTGTTGCACCCCTTTGATTCACGGTATCTTGCTTAGGCTTAACCTGAAGAGTTTCGGAGGGATAGGTATTCCGTTTCACGAATTGCCCAACACCAGGCGTACCCACGAATTGCTTATTCCGGATCACGAACTCCCCTCTCGACAGCACAGTAATAGGCTCACCAGTGATTTCAATACCTTCAAACGGATTATAATCCACGTTCATATGGTGGGTATCGGAAGAAATAATGCGAGTTGCGTTCGGA
>NZ_JBFTQB010001487.1:0-713 GCF_056398785.1 Paenibacillus sp. 01T422
GAGTGGTTTAGTTCCACCTATAAGGAGACTTCAAGATGAAGAAAAAGCTTTTTATTCCTATTATTCTTTCGTTGATGTTCGCTATCTCCGCTTGCGGTAACAAGACATCCAACAATAGTCCTGCAGCATCCCCACAAAGTTCGAGTGCGTCAGCCACTGCCACAGAGGCTTCTGGCACAATCAACTATGCATCCGAAACGGGACCTGTTCAGGTGCCCGCGAATCCTAAGCGTATCATTGCCCTGACGAATGCGCCGAACGTGATATCGCTAGGCGGCACACTGGTCGGAGTCGACGAATGGACGAATAAGAACCCTCTTTTCAAAGATAAACTTAAAGGCGTCTCCGTTGTTTCCGAGAATGAACTTGAGAAAATTATTGAGCAGAAACCGGATCTCATTATCGCTGGCTCCGAATCCAAAAACATYGAAAAATTAAAGCAAATTGCGCCTACCGTCGTCTATACATGGGGCAAACTGGACTATTTAGCCCAGCAGCTTGAAATCGGTAAATTGCTCAATAAAGAAAAAGAAACGCAAAAGTGGATCGATGATTTCAAGAAGCGTGCGGCAGACCTGGGCAAAGAAATCAAAGCCAAAATCGGTGAGCAAGCGACTGTATCGGTCATCGAAACAGACTCCAAAGATTTCTATGTATTCGGCAATAACTGGGCTCGTGGAACTGAGGTCCTTTACCAAGCGATGGGTCTGAAC
>NZ_JBFTQB010001488.1:0-713 GCF_056398785.1 Paenibacillus sp. 01T422
ATGTGACATAAGCCACCTCACCCCAAAATATTAAATAATACATTCTATTACCAAATAGCAATGGACGCATCCAACACTTGCAGGTGGCTACTAGTGGAACTTCTCTGAATTCTTTTCTATCTTCCGCATAAAATAGAGACCCACAGCAATAGCTGAAGGTCTCCTTCGTTGATTCATGTTTCTTGTTTCGCACGCTCACTTCAAGTAAACACACACCGCGAAGACCAATCGTAATCGTCGGTTTGCCTTTTTCAAGCATCCCGTATCTGATACGAGCATTGCAAACCAATTAGCCGCACGGATCAGATCAGACCGATGTTYAGATAAAATAAAAAAACGCGCCGCGTTTCTTAGCACGCAACGCATTTATTTATTGTTCACTCAAAGATGGCAACTGGCCTCGCCCAACCGGCACTTGCCCGCTCTATTTTCACGGGAAAGCAGGATACTTTGAACCCAAAAGGCTTCGGCAGTTGATCTAGATTCGCAAGTTTCTCGATCTGGCAATATTCCTTATCCTTGCCTAAGTAATGGGCTGCCCATAACACACCTTCTCTTGGATTTTTTCGATATTCCTCGGCTTGCAGGTTCAACGGGATATCCCACCCCCAGCCATCAGTCCCAACAACCTTGATTCCGCATTCGAGCAGCCAAAGTGTCGCCTCCGATGAAACGCCGGCATGCAGGAACGCATAATGCTCATGGTACAATCG
>NZ_JBFTQB010001489.1:0-709 GCF_056398785.1 Paenibacillus sp. 01T422
TACGTGAACGGACGGAAGTTCTGCTCGATCCCAACTTTGACCGTTTCCTGTTTCCCGCACCCTGAGGCAGCTAACATGACCAACAGGACGGCTAACAGAGCGATGCCCCGCTTACTTCGAATTCCAACCATAGCTTGTATACCCTCCTTCTCATAACAACGGTATTATTTGTTAATCGATGAGAGGTTATACTTGATGATTCACATTGAACTAACGATATGTCGGTGCGATAACGCCCCTATCAGCCTCAATCTTCTTCAGATCAATGCCATCAACTAAATCGAATCGTTCATTTCCTTTTATAGCTACACGCCACTCCTGTCCTTCATATGAAACAATGCCTTCTACCGTTCGAGCACACATCCCTATCAAAGATTTCAGCTTTCCTTCTCGATCCGTTACGGCTCTGAGTCCGTTCGGAAACTGAATCAGGACCTTCCCACCCCGATAAACCATAGATCCGTCAACCGTATTCACCAGTTCAAAAGTAACACCATCTATATTGCGGCTATAGGCCGTAGCATCAGCAATTTCCTCGCCATGATCGACGGCGTACGGAAGCAGCCCCGTAAACCATAATTCATTTTCCGGTCTAGGCATAATCCCACATAAACGTTCAACATAATCCAGCACGCACATAATGGCTGGAGAGTAGGTTTGCGTAAAGCCCTCTTCGCCTGTCCAAGGGCTAAGCGCTTGAGCGAAACGC
>NZ_JBFTQB010001490.1:0-708 GCF_056398785.1 Paenibacillus sp. 01T422
GCTTTTTTCCTCCATCACGGCAATGAATGTCTTGAAAAATCTCCCCTCTAACAAGTCAATCATAACTCCTACAACCCCTTAGTTATTTGATTTTGAAATAACAGATATTGAATCTTTCCATAACTAAAATAGATAAGCCTATGATAACATAACGTCTAAGCAATCAAGAAATTCCTGAAAAATGCTTCGGACTAAGCAACAAAACATGAGGTTTTAAGTGAATTTAAGTGGAATCACGAAATTTGGGGGAAATGGGAGGGAGACAGGATGGAGACGATTGAGCAGCTACACACAGAGAAAGAAAAGTATAATAGGCTTTTGAAGAACGATAGGGTAGGAAGTGTCATTTCGCGGAAAGGAGGTAGTGTAACATGAAAACACTTCAACATGATATGGAACTAGACAATGCTATTTTATTTTATCAATATGTAATGGTCATGCAGGACGGAAAAATGATCGGAGGAGGTCTTATTGAAGCCTACAATGAACACGAGATACAGGTGGGTAATCAACAATATTCACGTGAGAAATTGAGCTTTATTGCTGCACCTGCTCCTCAAGTGTCCTTTAATTTGTGATGTAAATCAAGGATAAGTCAAATTGAATAAGAGGATGTCCCAAAGCCCTGAAAATGGCGTGGCACCCTCTCATTTGTTTCATAATGTGCTAACGGACATTTTATCTGCCAGCTTTAATTCAACAATATGA
>NZ_JBFTQB010001491.1:0-704 GCF_056398785.1 Paenibacillus sp. 01T422
GAGAAAAAGCCCATTGTTTGGGAAGCATATCCTTTTTCGCTAGGATCGACGTGTATATGATTGCCATCTGTAAAATCATTATGAGCCAGCCTTAGTAATTCCTGTGCAAAACCTATTAATCCATTTCTACTTAAAGTGATCATCACTCGATTATTTTTTAATATTACAACCTGTCCTACGTTATCTTTATTTGTAAACTCGGGAGTGTCATCATTAATATTTAAATTAACCACAATGGAATCCATGCTCTGCACCCCTATAAATGAGAATAAGCCAACGATCTCATTTTTTAAGTCCCTAATACTCATCATAACCGGTGGCTATGAACCTTCACCGATAATAGAAAAGTCAAGGATATACCATTCGACTAATAGATAAAACAATGTCAAAATCAGTATTGGGAACGTTTTATATAAATATATAAAGACCAACTTTCCCATATTTCAACTCGCCACCTATCCTGTTTTTACTGCCTCTTAGCTTAAGTCGAACGTAGTCCAACCTACTTCAATAATTCTATTCCTTAACTCGTTAAATCTCTTCTCTGCAAACAATCCCGAATATTCAATTTTGGTAAATGGTTTTGTGAAAAATTGAAAATAGCTTGGTTTTCCACAAATATCCCTTTGCCCAACACACTTACTTTTTGAGCGAAAATCCAATTCTTCATTATCATTCCAATTGTTTTTACGTTTATTGTAGAG
>NZ_JBFTQB010001492.1:0-704 GCF_056398785.1 Paenibacillus sp. 01T422
TTATTGTTCCGTCAAAATAACCGGTCCTTGGCTCGTAATTGCAATCGTGTGTTCATATTGTGCAGATAGACTGCCGTCGTAGGTTCTTGCTGTCCACCCGTCGCTATCTACCTTGGCATGATATTTGCCGACATTGAGCATCGGTTCAATGGTGAACACCATGCCTTCTTTAATGCGCGGCCCTTTGCCTGCGGGTCCGTAATGCGGGACCTGCGGTTCTTCATGCATTTCGGCGCCGATTCCGTGTCCGATAAAGTCTCTGACGACGGAGAAGCCATGTGACTCTGCGTACACTTGGATCGCATGTGCAACATCGCCAATGCGGTTGCCTGGAATTGCTTGCTCAATGCCTTTGTACAGAGATTCCTTGGTTACTTTAAGCAATTTCTCGGCAATAGGAGAGATGTTCCCAACGGCATAGGACCAAGCGGAATCCGCCAACCAACCATCAATCCGTACAACCATATCGATGGTTACGATATCGCCGTCATTCAAGGCCTCTTTCTTCGGGAAGCCGTGGCAGATAACGTCGTTAACAGATGCGCAAGTGGCGTAAGGGTATCCGTGATAGCCCTTTTGTTCCGGTGTTGCGCCGTGTTTTGCCAAAAAGCCCTCTACGAATTGGTCGATTTCCCAGGAGGTGATGCCAGGGCGAATCATTGTGGCAATTTCTTTATGACAATCAGCTAGAATGCGTCCAGCTC
>NZ_JBFTQB010001493.1:0-704 GCF_056398785.1 Paenibacillus sp. 01T422
ATCTCTAATTGGCGTGATGCCGTTGAATTCATGCTAATGGGTGCTACAGGGGTGCAGGTATGTACGGCTGCCATGCATCATGGTTTCCGTATCGTGGAGGATATGATCGACGGATTGAACAACTATTTGGATGAAAAAGGGCTAGCTAGCGTCACCGATCTGATCGGTAAATCCGTTCCTCGTTACTCCGATTGGGGGAATTTGGATCTAAATTATGCCGTTGTCGCCAAAATTGATAACGACACTTGTATAAATTGCAATAAATGCCATATTGCTTGTGAGGATACCTCTCATCAGTGTATCGATATGTTAACCAATGATAATGGACAGCCGTATTTGCAAGTCCGCGAAGAAGACTGTGTAGGGTGCAACCTATGTGCCATCGTTTGTCCCGTAGAAGGGGCGATCACTATGGTCGAGATGGCTGGCACAGAACCTCCAATGACATGGAACGAAAGACAAGAAGCGATTGCTAGGTTGTCCGAAGGGAATGCCAACAAAAAGGAGGCTGTATAACGATGGCCAAACTTATTAGGAATGGCACGGTTGTGACGGCTGCTGACCAGTATCAAGCAGATGTTTTGATCGAAGATGGCATCATTACGCAGATAGGGCTAGATATTGAAGTAGAAGGCGCTGAAATCATCGATGCACAGGGACTTTATGTTTTTCCGGGCGGGATTGATCCGCACACGCATCTGGAT
>NZ_JBFTQB010001494.1:0-694 GCF_056398785.1 Paenibacillus sp. 01T422
ATCTCAGCGGCGAAAGTTATCTTATCACAACTCATTACCTCATTTCAAGTCGAAATTTCTTGGAAATTCCTGTCTCAAAATGATGATTGGTGGAGCCAAGCGGGATCGAACCGCTGACCTCCTGCTTGCAAGGCAGGCGCTCTCCCAGCTGAGCTATGGCCCCATACGATGATGAAAKWAATTGGTTGGCCCTAGTGGACTCGAACCACCGACCTCACCCTTATCAGGGGTGCGCTCTAACCAGCTGAGCTAAGGGCCAATATGTGTTTGGGATAAACTTCCCAAAATAAAAACCCACCTACAAGCTTTCGAAGCTTTCTTCGAAAGCTTGCCATGGGTCCGCTYGGCAACGTTCTACTCTCCCAGAACCCTGCGGTTCAAGTACCATCGACGCTGGAGGGCTTAACGGTCGTGTTCGAGATGGGAACGCGTGGGTCCCCTCCGCCATCATCACCAAACGAGTGCAACATGGAATTAACCATCTTGCTGAAAGAGCTTGCTCTTT
The DNA here is from genome assembly GCF_056398785.1 of Paenibacillus sp. 01T422. NCBI lineage: Bacteria > Bacillati > Bacillota > Bacilli > Caryophanales > Paenibacillaceae > Paenibacillus > Paenibacillus sp. 01T422. Next base: position 506 of record NZ_JBFTQB010001494.1, read on the forward strand.
CAAAACTGAACAYGAGTGAGTAAGCGATTTGTGTGYTAARCACACTTGACTGGGTCGTTCTCAGACCCGAGTCTCCATAGAAAGGAGGTGATCCAGCCGCACCTTCCGATACGGCTACCTTGTTACGACTTCACCCCAATCATCTACCCCACCTTCGGCGGCTGGCTCCCTTGCGGGTTACCCCACCGA
>NZ_JBFTQB010001495.1:0-689 GCF_056398785.1 Paenibacillus sp. 01T422
GCCGCGAGCAGGGCTGCGATTACGATTTCAACGCCATGTTCTATTTTGGCTGGATTAGCGATACTGCCGCCGACCGTTTTGGCCACTTTGGAAGATACCATCGCACCAACAAAGTTAAGTGTTGCTGCCATGGCGATAGCTACCCGCGGGCTGAGTGCGCGCGTAGAAATGGATGTGGCAATCGCATTGGCAGTATCGTGGAATCCATTAATGAAATCAAAAAGTAAAGCTAGTACGACAATTACGATTAAATAAGTTAACATGATTTCCTCCTAAGAGCTTTCCATTCGGAAAACTATCCTTCGTACACATCGACCGACTAAGTCTTATGAATAACGAAGTACTACGCTGTCTAGGATATTGGCTACGTCTTCGCAAGCATCCGTTGTTTCTTCCAAGCGCTCATAAATTTCTTTCAGCTTAAAGTCTTCGTACACGTCTTTGCGTGTGATGAAGATTTGGCGAATGCCTTCACGCATCAAGCGGTCCCCGTCATTCTCAAGGGAGTTAATTGCAACTGTATGTTCAGGAATTTGCATATATTTTTTCTTGGCAAGCAGCTTGAATGCATCGAGCATATGTTGGCAGGAATCCACGATGACAGCCGAGAAGTCTTTCATATATGAATCTGTATGCGAGACGTTCAGGTAGTCGAAACGAGCGATTGTAGCTTCAATACCATCCGTGAC
>NZ_JBFTQB010001496.1:0-689 GCF_056398785.1 Paenibacillus sp. 01T422
GAGTATAGGCGAGGGGGTATTCTACAGTAACCAGTTAACGAGCGTGACGATTCCGAGCAGCGTGACGAGTATAGGACAATCTGCTTTTAAATATAATCGATTAACGAGTGTGACGCTTTCGGAGGGTGTAACGAGTATAGGCAGGGAAGCATTTTATTCTAACCATTTAACGAGTGTCACGTTCCCAAGCAGTATGAAGAGTATAGGTCTTAGTGCATTTGAGTACAACGCTTTTACAAGCGTGAGGATTCCAGCAACTGTAGAAAGCGTAGGTATTTATGCTTTTGAAAATAATCAAATAACAAGTGTTATCGTTGAAGGAGATTCAATTGTAATAGGGGTGCTAGCATTCGGGTTTGATTCAGAAAGAAAAGGTACGATGATAGGGTTTAGTCCTTCTACCGCGAAGGATTATGCTAATAATACTCGGTATCTTTTCGTTAATATTTTGTCTGCGCGAGTCAGCTTTTCTCCAAACGGTGAATCCGTGGGAAAACAATCTGTGTCAACAAAGGTAACGGTAGACATTCCTGATTCCGCACAATCCGCCAAAACGTATTACCAATGGTCACCAACGGAAACGGTACTAGCGTGGCCGAACGCGGGATGGGTAGCGTTCACGAGCGAAGATTCCATTCCTACACCTTCTACTGGAGGTACGTGGTATTTGCACGTCCGTGTTGACGACC
>NZ_JBFTQB010001497.1:0-688 GCF_056398785.1 Paenibacillus sp. 01T422
CTTTACCTTGATACTTGAAAGTATCGATCGTGCCTGTTGATTTATTGAAATTGATTTGCATATCAGTAGTATTTATCGTAACTTGTGTTCCTTGATCCTGAACATTCAAAGCCGGCAATGTAGAGAGATCGACGGACGGTTGGTTAGGAGTACTCAACGATAGGCTTAGTTGCTGACTAGCGATCTCGTGTCCTTTCTTCGCCCACAACGTATCCGCTTTCAATTTGAAACTGAAATTTAACCAGTATTCAACACTTGGCTCAGCCGTCGGCAAGCTGTAAGGAACTGTAATTTGTTTCGTCGTCAAAGAGGGTATATCCAAATTGTCCAGAGTACCTTGCTGAATGACTTTGTTATCCGCCCGCAATTCCCAACTTGCCTCGTAGGCGTTAACATTGGTGAACAGGAATTCATTTCGGACATCGACTTTGCCTTTCGCAAGGTCTGCTGCTTTCACGATAATGTTTTGATAAACATGCTTCACTTCGTTAAGCTCCGGCTTCGGAGTTCGGTCCGCCAAGATAAGACCGTTGGCCATAAAGTTGCCATCATTCGGACTATCCCCGAAGTCTCCGCCGTAGCCCAAGAATTCGCGCTGCTCAAGAGGGCTTGATTTGGCGTTGTCTGTATTGAAATCCTGCCACAAGACAGCGGATGCATCCGCTGTGCGCGTATCATCGTTTAGTTC
>NZ_JBFTQB010001498.1:0-685 GCF_056398785.1 Paenibacillus sp. 01T422
GATATACACAAGCATATATGAGGATTATTAAATTAACCTTAAAATAGTTTTACAATTTTGAAACAAACTTGCATTTCATGTATATGTTTTAAAACTATTCAAATTAATTCCTCAATTTGGAGCTACTAATCTGCTAGCTTTTTCCGTTGTCAAAGAATATACGATTCAGAAGGCAAAAAAGTTCCATACTCTATGAAAAACTACATGAAAAATTTGTGAATTTTTTTTAATTTTGCGAATCTTTCTGCCGAAACAGCTTTGGCGAGATCCCGAATCGATGTTTAAAGGCACGATGAAAATACGGATAGCTGCCGAAACCGCAGCTCAAGGCGATTTGCTCCAGGGACATGGAGCTATCGTGCATCCGTTCCACTGCGCTGGATAAACGGACTTCCAACGCGTATTGAATCATGGTTTTGCCGAAACATTCTTTGAACAAATGAACAGCGCGAGATACGCTTAGTCCCACATGGTCAGCTACATCATCCACTTTGAAGGTGGCTGTAGCATGCGCCTCGATAAACCTTTTCATTCGAGTACCTGTAAAAGGTCGTCCTTGCAAGGAAACAGTTTCCGTTGCCGCGCGTTCTACATATAGGCATAGCGCTTGCAGTAAATACCCGCTAAGCTCAGGATTCTCTTCTTCCATTCTGCGTTTCTCGAGAATAAGCTGGCGCCACAGTGA
>NZ_JBFTQB010001499.1:0-684 GCF_056398785.1 Paenibacillus sp. 01T422
GTATACGCTTGTCCTGAGCTTGAAAGATTCTTACGGCAAATTAATCGAAACGGCGGGTACACGTGTCGGTTTCCGGGAATTTGAACTCAAGACAATGTCCGATGGCAGCGGCAAGCAGCAAATGATCCTCAACGGCAAGCCCATTATGATTAAAGGTGTAAACCGTCACGATACAAACCCCGATACGGGGAAAGCGACCAATCTGGATCAGATGATCGAAGATATCGAATTAATGAAGCAATACAATATGAATGCTATTCGTACTTCTCACTATCCGAGCCATCCGTTCTGGTATGATCTGGCGAACAAATATGGTCTCTATGTGCTCGATGAGGTCAATTTGGAAACGCATGGCGTTAGTAGTACCGTCCCGACCAACAAGCCTGAATGGTTGGAAAACATCAAGGATCGCGCTAACAGCATGGTTCAAAGGGATAAAAACCATCCTTCCGTCATCATCTGGTCATTAGGCAATGAAGCGGGCTCAGGCAGCGATTTTAAAGCCGAATCTGATTATATCCGCAGTCTCGATCCTACCCGTCCGATTCATTACGAGGGGTACAACGATAAGGCCGTAACGGATATGGTCAGCAACATGTATCCGGCTGTCTCAACTTTGGAAACCTATGCCAAGAGCAGCGACCCAAGACCTTATATCATGTGTGAATATGCCCACGCTATGGG
>NZ_JBFTQB010001500.1:0-681 GCF_056398785.1 Paenibacillus sp. 01T422
TTACAGAGGCAGCGCGACTACGATGAAGTACGTACACCGCTTATGATGAATAATCGGGTTTGGGAGCAATCGGGACATTGGGATCATTACAAGGATAACATGTACTTCACCAACGTGGATGAAACAAAATTTGCGCTTAAACCGATGAACTGTCCAGGACACATGCTTATTTTTAAAAACAGCTTACATTCCTACCGGGAATTGCCTATACGTCTTTCCGAATTTGGCCAAGTTCACCGCCACGAACTTTCCGGAGCGCTTAACGGGATGATGCGGGTCCGTACATTCTGTCAGGACGACGCACACCTTTTCGTTTTGCCTGAACAAATTGAGGATGAAATTAGCCGTGTTATTGCCCTGATTGATCACGTTTATCAAGTACTCGGCTTTGAGTACAAGGTCGAGCTATCTACGCGGCCCGAAGATTCAATGGGTTCAGAAGAGCTATGGCAGCAGGCTGAACAATCTTTACAAAATGTCCTGGACAAACTTGGTATCGAATATCATGTCAATGAAGGCGATGGGGCATTCTATGGACCCAAGATCGATTTCCACATTTTAGATGCGCTCAAGAGGAGCTGGCAGTGTGGGACAATCCAACTGGATTTCCAGATGCCTGAGAAATTCGATCTTACTTACATCGGAGAGGACAACCAGAAACACCGGCCAGTCGTTATACAT
>NZ_JBFTQB010001501.1:0-680 GCF_056398785.1 Paenibacillus sp. 01T422
CCATTATGGGATTTTTTCCCGAAAATATTCCATGCGACGCAAAAAAAGCATGACTCTATAAAAGAGTCATGCTTCTTGTCTCGCATTTATTCGTGTACGATTTCCAAGTGAGATAAACAATTGTACAGCTGCAGCTCCCACCCTTTTTCTTGACGCAACAGGACCGTTAGAGACGTATTTTGCAGGAATTGTTCACTATCCATGCGCAAAACTCTGAGCACCTGCACAATGAATCCGCCGTGAGAGACCAATAATATTTTCTGATTCGGATAAGCCTCGAGCAACTCACCCTCTAATTCGGACCAACGTTTCCAGAGATCATCATCCGACTCCTGGCCTAAGTCCTGAAGCTTCCATTCTGGACCCCAACGTTCTTCTCTTTCTGCAACAGTAGTTCCTTCGACCTGACCATATCTTCGCTCACGAAGTCTGTTATCCGTTCCGATAATCGGGATCCCTGAGAGCTTTGACATGATTTGAGCTGTTTCCTTAGCTCTTTTTAGATCACTGGAGATGRTCCCATCCCAGGATTCATTGGTTAATCGAATTCCAAGCAGCCTCGCTTGTTCTCTGCCTTCATCAGTCAAATCCGTATCCAACTGCCCTTGCAGCTTGCCTAAGCGATTCCATTCCGTGCTTCCATGCCGGATAAAGCCAATCGTTGTCATTACATCTTCCTC
>NZ_JBFTQB010001502.1:0-671 GCF_056398785.1 Paenibacillus sp. 01T422
GATCCATGAGGGTTTTAAGTTAATAAAAAGTAAACTTTCATCTTGCGTAGAGGCAAGCTGTTCAATAGCCCGCTCTCTTAGGTGTCGATCAATGGGAAGCTGCACATCTTCCGGAATGTCAGGATTTTTGAAAAAAGGCCCCAAGCTTTCGACAACATCCTCTCTAATTCGCCTTCCCAACGTCTCATAGCCGATGATTTCCTGCGTCTGAAGAGAAAGAATAGGCTGGAAGAATGGACGTACTTCATGTCTCAGCGGAATCCTGCTGTCTTTAACCTGCACGGTGTGCGCCCTCCTTCTGTGAAACCTTCATGTTCTTAAATGTCACATATACGATGTAATGAATAGTATTGTAAACGACATTGTCACTTCTTGCAATGAATTCATGGAAGAAAACATAACATGATTGATTTTTAAAGGAGTATTGTTGAGTCTTGTCGAATTTTAAGCGAAATCCCATTCATTTATTCTATGTAGAATTCAGGTGACCAAGTGGCTATGAAAACATTCACGAGATCGCGAATCTCCATGCTATACGTTATTTTAATCGTGGCATTACTTGCTTTTGTCAGTGTGTCGAACTATATTGCCTCCCGTAACATGGAAAGTGAGAGCGATGCGATCGTGAATGATGCCATTCCGATCTCCAAAACTACGAACAGCCTGCTAAC
>NZ_JBFTQB010001503.1:0-671 GCF_056398785.1 Paenibacillus sp. 01T422
ATCCAGATCATAGCCCCAATCGTTTTTTAATCCCTTTATATAACTTACGAGATAATCCGCATTATCCTGCGACCATATATTACCATTGCCTACCCAACCTGGCGCTCCCCATTGCAATCCATAAAGCTTGATATTAGGGTTTCGCTTTTTGGCCTCGTTAATAAGCCAAGTTTCATAGCCACGTGTCATATTCGGGTTGGCATTTTCTGCTCTTGTCCTTGCATGACTGGGCTCTGTTCCACTCGTTGAGTTAATATCTCCACCGATTTCTATTTTGAGTTCCTGAAAAGAGGCTCCAAAATTAGGTTTGAAAAGATAATCCAGAATATCGCTGCGATATGGTTCCGGATAGTCAATGAGAAGTTTCGTGTTTCCTCCTCCTCCGCTTATCACGCCCTCTCCGTCATAAACTCTTCCAGAACCGGTTCCGTCCAGATTGACAAGTGTCCCGACAACTCCAGCTCCAGCTTCCGTTACCTTAATGTCATCGGCATAAGCATTACCAGAACCATTTGGGTGATAAAGGTATATCGTTGCTTGGAAACTACCAATGCCTGTTGTAAAGGTCACAGTACCGTTTGTATAATCAGCACTTGATATAGGAATAAATTTCTCCGCGCCTCCATAGTTTTTGACACCAATGTTAATCTGTTGCCCAGATGGCGCCATCG
>NZ_JBFTQB010001504.1:0-671 GCF_056398785.1 Paenibacillus sp. 01T422
CTAGAGAATAATTGCCCGTCCATAGTTAGCAGGGTCAGCTGCATATCCGGTTTATCGCTAACCAGTTGTTCTAACTTTTCCGTAACCGTCTTTGATACTAAAGGTCCATGCTTACCTTGAAGTAAATTCTTTAGTTCTGAATCAAATTGAATCATGTTGGATACAGAAACCATTTCATCTATTGCCATATCGATTTGCCCCTGAACATTTTGTAAGATCTGGTTTGAACTTTGCAACGTATGTTCTCGAATAATTCGCTGTGAAAAAACGTTGGTGATATATAACATAATTACGGTTGGTAATACCAGACAAGCAATTGATGTAAGAATCATTTTTTTTCTAAAAGACAGATTTCGGAAGAGTAATTTCATCATAAACTCCTATTTCAGTGACTAAAGACCATAACCTTTCGTAATTACATGTCCTGAATCTTACATCAGGACCATTTCATATACCATCTATAATTTTAGCATATTAAGAAATATTTTTTCTGAGGCAGGACAATTGTACACATAAAAAATAATAAACGACCTTCCGGAAGATCCGAAAGGCCGTTGAATTAGGAGAATACCGGGGAAAAGTGATACTTTCCCCCAACTAGCATTTATTTGATAATCGCGTGTGCTACCGTCGCAAGATCCACAATGTCAACCTTACCATCGTTGTTCACA
>NZ_JBFTQB010001505.1:0-669 GCF_056398785.1 Paenibacillus sp. 01T422
ACTCCAATAGAAATAGGCTGCTCATTTTTGCTTCTTCAATTTTTTCCTTTGCTCGTTCCAAGAACTTCTGCACAACTGCTTTTCAGGACAAGAAAAGCACCTCTTTCACTTTACAGTTGCTTTTGTTTATCTTTGTTTATTGTTTTTAACTGATCATCGCTATTTTTCATTATGTTTTTATATTCAGCAAAAAAACGATCAATATCAACATCGCTTATCTCATCGGCATTTCTTCCAGATAAATAATAATTAATCTCTTCAGTTAAAAATCCTAATTCATTGGTTACGCTGTAAAGAATATCTCTTCGTTTCCTTGATTGAAAATAAGATTCAAATCCAGTTAGAACCGTAACAATACCACTTAATATCAATGCTATTGTCGGTCCCATTGTAAAATTCTTTATACCTAGTGTGACTGTGATTACAGACGAAGCAATAAGAATAGAAAAGTGAAAAATTCTGGACTTTAATCTCTCCTTTCCAGCAGAAATAGCAGATGTTTCGAGATTCTGTTGTATAAGTTGTAGTAAGTACTTTACTTTCTCCATTGTAGTCCCCTAAATGTTTTTTTTAAGTCAAAGATAACAGCATATTCCTAAAGGAACAAGCTGTTGATTTTAAGTAAATGTTATTTGACCAAAATATTCTGGGAGTTCAATTCTAACGTTC
>NZ_JBFTQB010001506.1:0-668 GCF_056398785.1 Paenibacillus sp. 01T422
CCGCATCGACATATCGAACCCGAAAGGGACAAGAGGGAGCCGAACCCCGTATTGTACGGTGAAGGCCACGGAACGCGTGAAGAACTTGGAAAAGCAGCGCGGAAGAATCCTCCGGTGTATGGGGAGCAGCATGTAGTAACAGTTGTGTCGTATTTTCGTATACTTGTGGTTTAAATGGGATATGTTGTTTCATGCTTTGTTTGGAGTGAAACCTGTTGATCCGGAAAATCCTTTACTGTTTTATAGAGTGCGTCTTTACCATGGAAAGACTATTTTATTATCTGATGGAGAAAAAATAGTAAGCGGAGATCGCGTCATTGAACTGCATTTCAATAATGAAATGTTATTTCGTATGGCCATCAACTCCCATTCCATAGTTCACCTTGCAGTGCAAATAATTCGGTCTGTAAAAGAGGTTTTACCCCACACGGCAAAGATATCGAATGATGTTCATTACAGCAATATTAAAGCTATCTATGGAATCACCATGATCCATCGCGGGGCCAACCAGCTTGGATTTACGTTAACGAACTTGCCGCACGGATTGTTTTCCTACGTAAGAAGCTTATATTTGAAAGTACTTCTTTATACCATTCATCCGGAAGGGAAAACTAGACTGAAGGTGAAGTCCGATGCTCTCACCCCCAAAGTTCTAGCCATCTCTATAC
>NZ_JBFTQB010001507.1:0-654 GCF_056398785.1 Paenibacillus sp. 01T422
CGGATCAAAGCCTGCTTACGGCTCCCCGAGGCATTTCGTCGTTCGCCACGTCCTTCTTCGGCTCCTAGTGCCTAGGCATCCTCCGTGTGCTCTTTCTAGCTTAACCTAGAAAAAAACAGTTGAAAATTTCGTGCAACCCGAAAGTTAGCACTACCTAAGTTCTTACTTTACGTTTTTTGTTGACAATCCAGCCTATGCTTCGCAAAGGTGAATTGCAACTGTTTCGTTATCTAGTTTTCAAGGAACAAGTTGCGAATCGTAGATTCGTCAACAAATGCAACAAATTTGCCTATTTAGCAGGATTTTCTACCGCTAATTTCAATGCCYATCGACTGAAATCGCTGTTTAACTGGAATTTCTACCGTTAATTGCTCTCATTTGCCYTATAAGGAGCGAATCCAGCTTAATTAACGTTACTTTTTCCTCTTAAACTCACTTTCAATCTACCAAACACGGAATTAACTGTACGTTTTCCCGTTATTTCAACGAACTTGCCTGAAAGGATTRMYCTTTCAAAACTGAACACGAGTRAGTAAGCGATTGTGTATCCGAAGATACTTGACTGGGTCGTTCTCAGACCCGAGTCTCCATAGAAAGGAGGTGATCCAGCCGCACCTTCCGATACGGCTACCTTGTTACGACTTCACCCCAATC
>NZ_JBFTQB010001508.1:0-654 GCF_056398785.1 Paenibacillus sp. 01T422
ACATCTGGGGGTCTAGGTCAGGATTACCAAGTATCTACCATCGCGTATTATCGATACGATATAGATCATCTGCCAGAGGATGAGCAGCTAATCTCTGATCTTAATAATGCTGTTACCAACTATAACGAATATGTAAATAAGGTCATTAGTAACTCAAATGAGGAACCAGAACAATTAGTAAGCTTTAACTATACGATAAGCCATCTGTATGCTGGGCAAGGTATTGTGAAATACCTACATGATCACGGCCCAGATATAATTACCTTAGATGAATTGATCTCGAATCAAGGAACGATTCTGCTTTCTGGAGATGATGTAAAGCATCCAAAAGAGCGAATCCGCCATTTAGGACGAGCGTTACAAGACTTAGGTTTACTACAGATAAATGAAAATGGCTTCTCATTAACTGATCTAGGACAAGAATACACCAACCATTTTAACGAAAATAAATGGGAACTTAGTGATACACAAGTCAGGCTAATCCGAGATCAGCTAACTCGCACTGAAAGCCAAACGCCACTTGTAAAAAGCATCAATGAGGCTATAGAAATCTGTCAGCAGCTAGGCACTTTCACATTAGATCAGTTCGTGCCGATCTTTATTGATGCTCTCGGTATGCAAGGAAATTGGGGAGAAGTCACCCAGAAACAACGG
>NZ_JBFTQB010001509.1:0-652 GCF_056398785.1 Paenibacillus sp. 01T422
AGCCATGTCACTCATCGCTAACCTCATTTCTTCTCTGATGCACAGGTATATTAGCAACTCCGGGTCTCTGAATAGAACTTTCAACTTCTACTTGTATATCCATCGTTTGGAAGATAGAATTCCACTCGCTCTTGTTAGCTTTCCATTCAATCGGATATTTTTTGTGAAATGCTCTCGCAAATCCGACAACATCTGCCTTATACTCCGCTTGCAAACCATGCAGGGTACGCACCATAATTTTCTTTATTTCATCGTTAAAAGGTTCCTCAATACGTCTCATGGCATCGGTGCCTTTGGATATATTAATTTGGGTTGAATTTTGAATGACATCTCCATCCAACCTTAATTTCACTCTCATCTTCCAAACTCCGTTAACAATCGAAGGGTCCAGGTGAATTTTGGTATGCATGATCTTGATCACAATGTCACCATCATCGAGTTTCTGAGTGATGGTTATATTTCTACCAAGATCTTTGGGTCTTAATAAGCGAACACCCATAATGTCTTCAGGACTTAGGACCCCTTTCAGTTTCTGCTTTTGGATGACAGACATCCCTTCAACAGTTAGGATCTCCTTTTTATCCTTATTCGTGATTAGGGTAGTGGTTCCGATGATCGGTAAAAGAAAGGATTGCGATTCAGCACTTAACAG
>NZ_JBFTQB010001510.1:0-649 GCF_056398785.1 Paenibacillus sp. 01T422
CTCCCTCGGTATAATCTGATATCCTCACGCAGCGGTATAATCTGATATCCTCACGCAAGCTCGTCTATTCGCAGGATTTTATCCTTTAGATTTTAATGATGAACGAAAGATAGCGAGATATATTAGGACGTGTCGTTAAAAAGGCGTGCGGGAACAGAGGTGGAGTTGATTCACCCAATACATTCCAGATGCTGCACGTATTCTCCACGGTGCCCTTAGCGATTTTCACTCCCATGTCTCGACGGGTCAATAGCCCTCTCATTCCTTCGTCACATCTATCTAAGGGGTGGAGGTCGGTCTTTCTAACGGAACAGGTCGGAGCCTTTTTGCGTAATGTATCCCGATACTCCGTGCTTTCTTTATCTCCTGCGAATACGCCAACTTGCGTGAGATACGGTTTATTTTAAGCTGCTAATGCAAAGATTTTATTGGGGTTGTAGGCTTCATCACTACGGGCCATTCCTACTAAGAGTCGAGCTAGTTTTCCACATAACTTCATGATGGACTTCATCTTTTTAAGCTTTTTCACCTGAACATTATGGTGATGTAAGGCTTTAAATTCTTGGTTACTCATGACCATGCACATCGTGACTAAATAGAGAAAGTGACGCAGCCGTGGACGGCCTCGTTTACTGAGCTTCAGTTGTCC
>NZ_JBFTQB010001511.1:0-645 GCF_056398785.1 Paenibacillus sp. 01T422
TGACCTAACAGTCTAAAACCTTGAGTAACGAGGAACTTATGATCTAGTAAAGTCAGTTAGAGGGAACGCCGGATGCCGGGAAACTGGCACGTCCGGTGTGGCGCAGGGGAAAAGCTGGAGATAACATCAAATGCTTACCTATTGCAACCTATAGTTGAACAAACCTAAATAGGCTGCCGTGTGTAGCCTTTTGTGATAACGGACGTAATTTTTCGTTTTATAGTAAAGTAAATCGTGGAGGTGTGGTTGTGGAGCGTTCAATTAAAGTTATGTTGTTGGGAATTTCTTTTATGTTAATCGGTCTATATATCCAGGGTGAACCTGGAATAAAGCTATATGGTACCGAAGTCTTTATCGTTTTATTTGGTTTTTTATTAACCGTTGTGGGTGTTTTCACCAAGAGGTAGCAGGTTTGTTCGCAAGTTGAATTACTAAACTAACGTCGAAGTACGACAAGTTCTGCTATAAGCACCAAACAGTGTGAAAAGCAGAAGATTACAACAGTAATCTTAACTTTACAACCGAGGATGGGAATGACGGAACCATGTATCCCGAAACCATCCCGCCAATACTCCTGCGTGCGTCATGTTTAACAGAATATGAGGTGCGAAGTACAGGCAGATTCGGCAGAACGAAGGCTGTAGC
>NZ_JBFTQB010001512.1:0-642 GCF_056398785.1 Paenibacillus sp. 01T422
ACCATATGTAGCGTCAATCAGCATGTGACGATCACGCGCCTCTTGAATGATTCTCTTGATCGGAGCCGATTCCGGACTCACAATCGAGATAATGCGGTTCGCCGATACGATGTTGCCGAACCCGATATTGATTAATTTGATAGCCATTTAGGGCTTCCTCCTCGCGAAGCTTCATGCCGCTTCACTCGATATTCTGTATTTGCTCGCGCATCTTTTCAAGCTCTGCCTTCATCGCAATAACTCTAGCCGTAGGCTCCGAGTGATTCGACTTCGATCCGATCGTATTCACTTCCCGATTCATTTCTTGAATCAAGAAGTCCAGCTTTCGTCCGACAGGCTCTTTCTCTGAAAGCAATTGATCACATTGCCCAAAATGACTCTTCAGACGAGTCAATTCCTCATCCACATTAGACCGATCTGCAAAAATCGCAATTTCTGTCGCCAGCCTCATCTCATCCACAGGTGTCTGATCCTGCAGGAGAGTCTGAATTCGATTAGTAAGCTTAGCCGCATAATCTTGCACGACCCCAGGCGCTAAAGCTTCCAGTTCCGTATGGATCCGTTTCAGTTCAGCCAGGCGCTCACGAATGTCCTGTTCCAGAAATGCTCCTTCTCGCATCCGCATATCGGATAATTTAGCAA
>NZ_JBFTQB010001513.1:0-640 GCF_056398785.1 Paenibacillus sp. 01T422
GCTTGGCGCAGCTCCCGAACTGYTGTTTGGGGAATTGCTTGGGTTAGATGAACTGCCGGTACAGCCAGCTAGAATCGTAGTAACCAATGCACCGCACAGACATGCAAGACTAAGACGGTATTGCGATTTAGAAATTTTCGTTCTCAAATTGTAGCCCCCTTTGAGTTGTGTGAAGCGCTTTCGTATTTATGTTAGCAAGTTTATAAACGCAATAAAATATAAAAACTTGTGGGAAAAAGTTAAWAATGTTATGCAGTTGTATGCGCTATCTTGTGGCTATTTTAAGATTGTTGTTATACTGAAATTGCACGGCGATTACTCGGAAAGGAGCCTGCATCAGTGGAAAATACATATGAATATTCGTAATCGTTTGGTGTTGTATTTCCTTGCATCGATCTTAGTGCCATCTGTTATTATTACGGTCATTGTATACCTGGGTTCAACCGGAATTATTAATAAGAAGATGAGTGAACTCATTGAGAAAAACCTGGATTCCGCACGTTTAATTGTTCAAGAGAGACTGGAATTCATCAATGAGATGACCACCTTAATTTCGTTAAATCCGATGATCCAAGAGGTGGTAGGTGAGAGCCCGACACAAGATTTATCCGATAATGTCAAACAGATAATTAAGTTGGAT
>NZ_JBFTQB010001514.1:0-632 GCF_056398785.1 Paenibacillus sp. 01T422
AAAATCTAAAGGATGAAATCCTGCGAATAGACGAGCTTGCGTGAGGAAATCAGATTATACCGAGGGAGCGGAATAGGAGGCATTATTTATGCCTCATTTTGTCACAGCTTTTTTGCAAGTAATTTATAAACAAAAATCGCTGAAAACGCCATAATCGAGATACCAACACCGTTCCACAGAGAGGTTGATACGCTAAGATCCAAAGTTCCTTCCGTTTTAGCGAGCGCTGTCAACAAAAAGATGCCCCACCATGGTATTATAAAAATGATTAGTCCCTTAAAATACATGTTTTTACTACCAATAATTGGAAGAATAAAAGCAAAAATGCTCCCAATAACACCAGTTGATAACGCAAGGACAAACAGCGCATATAATTGATCTATTAACCTAAATGGAGGTTTGCGTCCAAAAATCAAAATCGTGACCAGTCCGGTAGACTCAATTTAGAAATGCCGATGTATTTAAACAGCAAACTAAAAATTGCCCCTAAAATACCTCCACAACAACCCGAAATCCACCCACGAGTAAATTTATCATCTCTAATAGACATTAGATAACACTTCCTTATAAGGGAACAATTTCAATTTTAACAATAAAGGTTTTTTATAACTTACGTATGTATTCCATACACC
>NZ_JBFTQB010001515.1:0-630 GCF_056398785.1 Paenibacillus sp. 01T422
AACGTTCTGCAGTCCGGAGCGAGTGTAACGGCTGCTGCTGGTAAAGCCACGCTGCCAATTGATATTACAAAGCTTGCAGAAGGATCTAACGAGATTGACGTTGTCGCAACAGATGCCACAGGCAATACTTCTATATCTTTGACAGTTGCTGTAACAATAGACACGACGCCTCCAACTGATCCTACGGAAGATGGAACAGCGCCTAAAGCGGGTACGACCCAGAACGCAAACTTCAGTATCGTCGTAAATGCAGAAACAGGAGCAGCTGTGACTGCAAAAGTAGGAGGCACCAACGTCCTACAATCAGGAACGAGTGTGACAGCTGCAAATGGCAAAGCAACGCTGCCAATTGATATCTCACTCCTCGGAGAAGGCGCAAACAACATTGAAATTGTTGTTACAGATGGCATGGGAGCTGCTTCCGGCATTTTGACAGTAGCTGTGACCAAGGACACGTTACCGCCGACTGTACCGGTCGAAGATGGATCAGCAGACAAAGCAAACACTACGCAGAATGACAATTTCAACATCATCGTAACTGCAGAAAACGGGACAACGGTGACGGCGAAAGTGGGAGCTACGAATGTGCTGCAGTCTGGTACGGAAGTAACGGCGGCGAATAATAAAGCC
>NZ_JBFTQB010001516.1:0-626 GCF_056398785.1 Paenibacillus sp. 01T422
CTCCTTATTCGTAAAGCGTTAAATCAATTTCCTGAAAACGGCTAACTTCTTTTACCCAGCGCTCTGCCACATATTTCGTATGTACGGGATGAACATTATATGCGTCATAGGCCGCTTGATCTGCAAAAACCATTGAAAATCCAAAATCATAATCCGTCTTGGCACTTACTTGACGAAATACTTCAAATTGCTCAACGCCAGGTATAGCCGCAAGCTCTTGCGCGCTTCCTCTAAGAAATTGCTCCGCTTCCGGAGTATCCTTGCCAACTTGCAAATTAAAAACAACCATATGTTTAATACGCTTTGAATTCATCGTCACATGTCTCCTTTTTTATCCAACTTCACTTATTATAGCGGATTTTGCTGGAGCGAACTACACACCCCTGAGATCAGCTTAAACACATAGCTCAAGAGAGAACTTTCGCATGGCTTCCTTATTATGGGGAATAAAATAAGCCCCAAGTGTAAACGTTAAGCCTGAACGTTAATTTGACGCAGAAAGGATGACAACTGGTGGAAAATAAAAAACATACGGGCAACTACAAAGGAACAACGAATATGAATGCAAAAAGTCAAGACATGGAGTTCGTGAATGACACATTGGAAAACGCTCCTAGCATCACCCC
>NZ_JBFTQB010001517.1:0-626 GCF_056398785.1 Paenibacillus sp. 01T422
CCGCTCCGCTGGTCTTGTTTCAAGACAATATTGACTTCGATTCCCGGCAGGACATCTTTACGATTTTGCCCATTCATGCTGTGTGAGTCGCCTGCTTTCTTTCGAGATTGTGCTTCATTATAACATATATTTCACGCTTTCCCTACCCGAAGTCCGAACATAGGTAAAACCCTTTACACCTGGTAAGCTAACTCTGTCAATGATATCAATTTGAGACACAAAATTTTTAATCCGTGTGCATTTTATTCCCCTTATAAATCAACTAAAATTATAGATATGAAAGAATTATACATCAGTTTTATACTAACAAAGGAGGCTTTTTTATGAATATTCAAGTTCAATCGGAGAGAGTAAATCCACTAACACCGGAACAGATTAAGCAGTACCACGAAGACGGATATATCATCATTAAAAATGGCTGCAGTGACGATCTGATCGATGCCTTTAATTCGCATATCCATGCAATCCGTTCCTCCGAATCTATGCCTGAATGGGCAAAACCAAGAAAGGGCGGAGCCGTGGTGGATGACAAGGACCGCTTCTCCCTCCGGTTGTTCAATCCTCATCTGCATGACGGTTTTTCATTGCAAATGATGAAGCTGCCGGTTGTACGCGGAGCACTCGCC
>NZ_JBFTQB010001518.1:0-622 GCF_056398785.1 Paenibacillus sp. 01T422
CCCCATGCTTCTAGGATCAAACTGGTTTTCTCCATGCTCACGGTCAATGAAGCCTGACTCTGTCTGTCGATCGGTCTTTCTTTTTTGCATAAAAGCTTTAACCCGCTTCTCTCGCTCCTCTGAAGAGAGCTCTTCCCCCTGATTGCCCATACGCTCAGCTAATCGTGCTTTTTCTTGCTTGGACTGTTCCTCAAGAAAAGCAATTTGATCTAAAGTCAAGCCGCTAAGGACCAGCTKGCGTTCGGATTCGTTCATGCTTCCTTCATCTATGCTTTTACGGACTAATGGAAGTATAGTCTCTGCTTGCTTAGCAGTAATCGACAAATTGGCATGCCGGTCCATATGAAGCAGTTCCTGAKAGAACATGACCAGCTGCATCTCCTTTACATTTTGGACCTCTTCTGTGGGGCTTTCCTCGGGGAGAGCTTGCTCGATTTCTGGGGGCGAAGCGACCACTGCCTGCGTTGTGGAAATATCTAGCAAATGCGTCTGACAACCTCCCAAGAGGAACGAGAAGAGCGTCAAACCTATTGCAGCTTTCCAAGTGTACTTCATCTAACATACACCTCCAAGACAAAAAATCCTGTCCAATAGGATCAGGATACATTTCAAACATGAAAGA
>NZ_JBFTQB010001519.1:0-618 GCF_056398785.1 Paenibacillus sp. 01T422
TCCTATGATTAATCCGGGAACGCTGAGTGGCACAATGACCTTAACGAAAGCTTTGAAGCGGTTAGCTCCCAAGCTCTCCGCCGCTTTGATCAGATCCGGATCTATATTCTCAAGAACACCGACCAACGTAATAAGAATGAGCGGTAAAAACAAGTGGATAAGGCCAATCATCATAGCCGCTGGCGTGTACAAAATATCCAGTGGTTCCTTAATGAGGCCGATCGCGATCAGGGCGTTGTTGAGTAATCCTTTTTTGCCTAAAATAATCATCCAACTGAATGACCTAACGACAGAGCTTGTCAGTAACGGAAAAATAGCCAGCGCAAGCAGAATAGCCTTCTRTCTCGGACCCTGTTTGGATATAAAATAAGCTACCGGAAACCCAAGTAGGATACAGAGAATCGTGGTTACCAAACTAACACGCAGCGTCGTCCACACAATTTTGAGAAAGTACGGGTCTTTGAAAAAATTTAAATACCCTGCAAAGGTAAATGTTCCTTTATCGAAAAAGGTCGAACCTATCGTAAGAAGGATCGGAACTACCATGAAAACCGTCAGGAATAAGACGCCTGGCAGCAATAGTAATAATAAGTACGTTTTTTTCATGCATCTATACTC
>NZ_JBFTQB010001520.1:0-617 GCF_056398785.1 Paenibacillus sp. 01T422
CTACTGGCAGAAGGCGTCAATCTTGTATCCGGAGGGGCGGATAATCACCTGATGCTGATCGACTTGCGCAGTCTTAACATCACCGGTAAGGAAGCGGAACATTTACTGGATGAAGTAGGCGTAACGGTGAACAAAAACGCGATTCCTTTCGACCCTGCGAAGCCGATGATTACAAGCGGAGTTCGGATCGGAACGCCAGCTGTTACCGCCCGTGGCATGGATCAAGAAGCTATGAAAAAAATCGCCAAAATTGTGGCGTTAACATTGAAAAATCCAACGGACGAAGCCGTGCATAACAAAGTACGCGGTTTGGTAAGTGATTTGACAGCGCAATTCCCATTATATCCAGGGTTGAGCTACTAAATTAAGATTTACATCGGGACCAAGTATTTGATCTTTGGATCAAGTACTTTTTTTATTCGTAGAAAAATAAAGTTGGTGGGCATTGTGAAGTATGAATTTCCAGGTGCTTTGCTGAATCAGAAGATTATTTTATCAAGGGAATGTCTCATTGAAGAGCCTAATTGTGTCCTGATTTTTGCTTTCTTTCAAGGTAAATTGGTTCTTGTTAGACATAACTGCCGGGGGTGGGAGTTGCCTGGGGGGAAGAGAGAGAC
>NZ_JBFTQB010001521.1:0-616 GCF_056398785.1 Paenibacillus sp. 01T422
ACATAATGAAAAGCCCCGGAAGACACTTGACCCGACAAATTATTCGCAAAAACGGTTCGAAAAACTTCCTCTGACTTCTCTTGCGAAATGCCCACCCCATATAAACCCATCGCCTGGAGCTTTGTATCAAAAGATGACATAACCGAGCGCGTAGCAGCTTTGACCGCTGATTCTGTCTCTTTTTCCGCCAATTTAATTCTCGCGAAATCAATCAGTACCGCTTGAAATAAAAAGATCGGCACAATGATTAGAATCAGATAGACGGAAACGGCTCCTCTTTCTGATCGAACGAATCTCTTCAAAAACTCCCCCCATTCTAATTATGGATGACAACGACGATCCCTTTCCGCTCTAGCTCTTTCCGAAAAACGTCGGAGATCACACCTTTGCCGCCTGCATCTTTTTTGAAAAAATGCCACACTACACCCTTCACTTGAGTTCCTTGGTGGATAAGCTCAAGATCCTTAGGAAGCTGCTCCAGCCGCAGCTGAGCCTCTGTCAGACTATAAAAGGCCTGATGGCCAATCCCGCGAGCATCCAACGCGTCAATTGTTCTGCTTTTACCAGACTCCGTTGTCAAAACGACTTCAGAACCGCTAACCAAAGATCGCAAGTA
>NZ_JBFTQB010001522.1:0-616 GCF_056398785.1 Paenibacillus sp. 01T422
GTAAAGGGCAATTCTTGGTAAAAGGCGCAGATAAATTCTTGGATCGTGAAACTACAGTTATCGTTTTAAATCGGGGTGAAGGGAAGTTGGGTAAYAAATTAACATTTTGGTTTGATGACCAAACAGGTATTATCTTGAAAATGGTATCTTCAGATGGCGAAAAACCTTTACAAACTATTGCCTTCGAAAAAATTTCCTTCTCTTCAGAAGCGAAGGAAGATAGCTTTAAACTTCTAAAGTAGTACACAAATCTTATTCCACTATTTAGAGAGAAAACTGCTAGAAACGTCAGCACTTTCTTTTTTCTAGAAAACAGCCAAAATATTTGGCTGTTTTCATTTTAACTCAACTTTCTCCACTAGCGTTGCATTAAAGCTACCACGAAAATTTAATTTAAATTATTTACTATTTATGTATTTTTTTATTTAATTTTCATGGACAATTCATAAAAAAATCTCCAGTGTAGAGATGTAGGAACCTAATCCATACATCTCATACAAAGGAGAACTCGGACTTTGAGTGTATCGGATAAACAGGTGGTTCGTCAATGCCTTTCTTTGTTACCATTACAAAATTTTTTAGCGCCGTTTCTGGATTATCGGAAGCAGCTTAAAAC
>NZ_JBFTQB010001523.1:0-616 GCF_056398785.1 Paenibacillus sp. 01T422
GGATAAGCTTGAATCTCGTTATCAGCCGCGCATGCTGGATAAGCTTGAATCTCGTTATCAGCCGCGCATGCTGGACAAAAGCTTGGAGGAACGTGTAGCCGAGTTAGCGCAAATTCAGAACGAGAACGGGTATATGGTCGATTGGTCGCAGACACAAGACGATACCTATACGTTTAGCGAGCATAATTGCCCAATCGCTCAGGTGGCGAATACATTCGGGCAAGCGTGCCAATGCGAACTTTCTCTGTTTCGGAATTTGCTAGACGCGAAGGTTGAGCGAACAGAATGTTTAGCCAAAGGCGCGAACAAATGCGTCTATGTCATTAGCAAAAAATAAATAAAAGGCTGTCCCAATAAGTAGAATATTCTACTCTTGGGACAGCCTTTTATTTATTTAAACCGGACGCTACCGAGATGATCGACGTTGCTTCCAAATTAACACCCTAAGCTCCTGCTAATTATTACTTGCGACGCTCTAATAGTCCTATTAACTGGAATTTCTCCACTAGCGTTGCATCAAACCTTACACATTATCAACTTAGCAGATGTTCGTGCAAAAATTCACAAAGTTTCAAACTGACATAAATTAAAAGTAGCTCCACCTAAGCGTAGGCAC
>NZ_JBFTQB010001524.1:0-611 GCF_056398785.1 Paenibacillus sp. 01T422
CTTATTAGCTGCATATATTTCAATAAGCCTGGACCGTTCTGCTCGCGTTATCGGCCCTTTCACTCGGAACCTTGATTTCCGCCTTCTCCAATAACGAATTCCAGATGATTCAATTCAAACCGCTCATTATCGTCCCCCAGGTGTTCTTCTCAGGCCTTTTCAGCTTGGATACGATGTCCTGTGTACCTGCGATGGATCGGGGTCGTTATGCCCCTAAAATACGGCGCTGACGCGCTGCGCAATACTATGATCCGCGGCGCTGAATGGGATCGTATCTGGATTGGCGTTGCTGTTCAGGCAGACTATCCCAGTGTGGAACAATTTCTACGTGCCATTACGATCAACCGCCTGGAATTTGCACGTAAACATTTACCAGTACGTTTTATCGCCACGCAAAGCCTAAAATGGGATCAAAAAAGCTGTACACCGCCTTCTCATTCGAGAAAGGCTTGTGTACAGCTTTTTATTTGTGCTAAGCCGTTTGCTGTTGGATACGCGTCTGACGATCGATCAGCACGAAGCGCTGAAGCAGCAGAATCGCCGCCAAGCAAAGCACGCCGCCGATAATAAACGGCAAGGAGTGCGCGATGGCGAACACCGCTCCGCCAAGC
>NZ_JBFTQB010001525.1:0-611 GCF_056398785.1 Paenibacillus sp. 01T422
ATCCTGATATTTTCATGTCAGGGGATCTTACGAAAGAAGAGCAGCTGCTCTAMGGTCAACAAGGCGTTCTGCTGCCTCTTAATAAGCTGATCGATCAATATGCTCCTAATATTAAAAAGGCCTTCAAAGATATTTCTTATCTGGAAAAAGCGATTACGGCGCCGGATGGCAACATCTATGCGATTCCTTCGGTGAATGAATGCTATCACTGCCAATTTTCCGCCAAGATGTGGGTGAACTCGAAATGGCTGCAAAAGCTGGGTCTGAGCGCGCCGAAGACGACGGACGATTTCTACAACATGCTGAAGGCGTTTAAGGAAAAAGATCCGAACGGCAATGGCAAAGCCGATGAAATTGCGTTCACGGGTTCGCCAACAGGTTGGCACACGGATATTGAAACCTTCGTCATGAACGCGTTCGTTTATTTCAATGCCGATAATAACTATTTCGTGTTAAATGGCGGTAAGCTGGGAACGTCTGTTGACCAACCAGGCTTCAAAAAAGGGCTGCAATATTTGAATAAATTGTATGCGGAAGGTTTGATTGATAAGGAAGCATTTACACAGAAATCGGATGCGCTTTCACAAAAAGGGAATAGCCCTGATATAGCC
>NZ_JBFTQB010001526.1:0-610 GCF_056398785.1 Paenibacillus sp. 01T422
CATCTATCCACTTGATACGACTATCGGTTGGAGCACGTTAAGCTTCCCTAGCCGATTTACGGATTGGTCCGGGTACCCAAGGTGTATATGGATTACCGCGAATTGCTGGATTTAGAACTGCAATTGGACTAATAAAATATTCGGAATTGTAAAAAAGCCTCCTCAGAGAGGCTTTTTTGCTGTGCGAGTGGGATTAAGTTTTGTCAAATGTCGGGTGACAGAACTATATCGTTTGCCGAATCGTACTTACGGCAATATGCTACTTATTAATGATTTGAAACCATCATTTTTGTAAAAGCGCTTGTCTTAGTAGACCAACAGTATTGTTCATGTTACTCTTTAAGTGGATAAATATGGATTTTCCTTTGAGGGAGATGAAGACTATCGATATTCCGGAATATATAAAAAAATGATCCTTTTTTTACTTTCATTCAAGTAAGGGGCATAATCGCGCAATCTACTTATGACTGGGAGTTTTGAAATGAAGGTAAAACGAATCGTCGCCAATATAAATACAAAGGATATCTCTGCAGCTAAATGCTTCTACCAGGATGTACTCGGCCTTGAATTATTGATGGATCATGGTTGGATTAGAACGTATGGTTTAGAC
>NZ_JBFTQB010001527.1:0-609 GCF_056398785.1 Paenibacillus sp. 01T422
GATCAGCGTAGAGCAGCAGTTAATGGAATTACTCATGTCCAAACTCTAAGGAGGCAGTTACTTCATGAAATGGTATCGCAGTAAGTGGTTTATAGTATTAATCRCGGTAATCGTCTGCGCAGGTGGCACTTATGCTTATTTTACAAAAGGTAAGAAAAGCAAAGCAGCGGATGTGAAAGAGGTTACTTATGAGGTTAAAAAAGGCAATATCCGTTCTTCTGTATCCGGTACTGCACAGTTCGAACCCAAAGATACACAAACGATCTCCATTCCRGTTGATTCAAACATTAAATCCATTAATATGAAACGGAACCAAACAGTGAAAGCTGGGGATGTTCTTTTAGAATTGACGAGTACGAGCCTGGAAAGTGATTTGCAAGATGCACAACTGACATACGAGCAAACAGAGAAGGACTTGAACACTTTGATGGACCAGGAAGGATTAATGGCTGTTAAGGCGCCGATTTCCGGGAAACTCACCTATGCAACGAACTTAGAATTAGGAGCAACTATTAACAAATCGACCAAAATTGCAACAATCTCTGATGTGAACAACTTGACTGTGACGCTGCCATTCTATGTGGAAGACGCTGCACAGCTGCACTCAGG
>NZ_JBFTQB010001528.1:0-607 GCF_056398785.1 Paenibacillus sp. 01T422
TTCAATCAGCAGGTGCTTGGTATCTGAAAAGCGATGGATCTACACCGGATCTGAAAGATAACGCAGCTCTTAAAGATGCTTTTGCAACATACAAAGAATTGATGTCCGCTAATATCGTTAAAATCACTTCAGACTGGAATTCATTCCTTGCTGGTTTCAATAGCGGCAGTGTGGTGAGTGTACCGACAGGTAACTGGATCACGCCTTCGATTAAGTCACAAGCTGACCAATCAGGGAAATGGGCGGTTGTACCGTTCCCTAAGCTGAAAAATACAGCAAGTTCTGTACACGCATCTAACCTTGGAGGCAGCTCCTGGTATGTATTGAACAATCCTGGTAAAGAAGCAGCAGCTGAATTCCTAGGAAAAACACTTGGTTCCGACGTGAATCTGTACCAGAAATTAGTGACAGATGTTGGTGTAATCGGTACTTACAAACCAGCAGCAACAGGAGAAGCCTATACGAAAGCGGATGATTTCTTCGGGGGTCAGAAAGTCATTTCTGATTTCGCAACGTGGACGACTCAAATTCCTAAAGTAAACTACGGCATGCATACGTATGCGATTGAAGATATTCTGAAAGTAGAAATGCAGAACTACCTGAAAGG
>NZ_JBFTQB010001529.1:0-607 GCF_056398785.1 Paenibacillus sp. 01T422
GTCCAAAAGTAAAAACAAACGCGTGAATAAAGGGCAAAAAGCATTATTTGGTGCGTCGGCGACTATTTCAGCACAAGCACAAGCTAACTTAGGAACACCGGTGTACGTAGTCCTTAAAGATGGGTCTTTCTATTATGGCATTCTGAAAGAAATTGAAGCCGATCAAGTCATTCTTCAAGGATTCAAAGGAAATCAAAAGATTTCTAAGAAAAARGGGAATTCTAAGCCGCATATATCTGGTTTAGGTGGCTTGGGTAACATGCTTGGGCTGTTAGGTGGCGGGGGGCTTGGAGGATTGCTTGGAGGAGGTTCATCCGGTGGATTGTTTGGTGGGCTTGGTCAAGGTGCAGCTACTAACAATGCTGGGATAGGCGGTTTATTTAGCAACATGGGCAGCTTCATGAAGCTTGGGATGGGTGTCATTTCGTTTATCTCGCCATTAATGAAAAATTTCTCAATTTAAGTGCTTGACTGCTACTAGCGTTGCATTAAAGCTACCACGAAAATTTAATTTAAATTATTTACTATTTATGTATTTTTTTATTTAATTTTCATGGACAATTCATAAAAAAATCTCCAGTGTAGAGATGTAGGGACCTAATCCATA
>NZ_JBFTQB010001530.1:0-604 GCF_056398785.1 Paenibacillus sp. 01T422
GGGTAATGCGAACTTTGGCGAGTTCACCGATCGTCAGCTTACCATTCGATACGAATACTTCTCCATCGATCTCTGGAGCATCAAATTGAGAACGCCCAATATACACATCGCTTCTACCATCGTACCGTTCAATTAACACATCGATTTCTTGACCGATACGGCGTCCGCCGCGGATATTTGAAATTTCTCTTTGGATTTCCATGATCGCGTTCGCACGATACTCTTTTACATCATCAGGCACTTGATTCGGTAAACGTGCTGCAGGCGTATCATCTTCTTTGGAGTAGGCAAAAACACCAAGACGATCGAACTGAACATCTCGAACAAATTGCTTCAGATTCTCGAAATCTTCTTCTGTTTCTCCCGGGAACCCTACGATAAGTGAAGTCCGAAGCGCAACATCCGGAATCGACTCGCGAATTTTGCGAACCAACTCACGGGTGTCCTTTTGGCGGCCAGGTCTACGCATACGTTTAAGAATGGAATCTTCGCTATGTTGAAGTGGCATATCGATGTATTTACACACTTTCGGGTTCGTCGCCATCACTTCAATTAACTCATCACTGAAGAAACCAGGGTAAGCATAGTGCAGACGTACCCACTC
>NZ_JBFTQB010001531.1:0-604 GCF_056398785.1 Paenibacillus sp. 01T422
ATCCGTGACCGGCCAGCCATGCCCGTGCGGATGAATTTTTTGTTTACCAATATCAAGTCCTGTTTTTACCAAGTACAAATGATCCAGATTAATTAACCATGCCCAAGGTGCATCGCCTAACGTACTTAACCCGGTTTCACCATCCCATTGTGCTTTTTTCCAATAGCCCCATGCTTCTTTTTCGTTCGTTGCTCGTAAAGCTTGACTCATATATCCTTCAACCTTCGAGTTGCTGTAGTACCCAGGGTTGTAATAGTCCACTCCGCCATATTTACTGCTGTAAACGTTATACATCTCCAAGGGATCATGACTTCCCCATCCAAAAAGAACGGGATTCGCGTGCATTTGTTTCTCAAGGTCATCCCAGCTTTTGCCTTCTGCCTTCACTTGGATGCCCAGAGGCTTAAGCATGTCTGCCGATGCAATGGCAAGTGATTGACGCGTCACATCACTGGAAGGATACAGCAGATTAAACGCTGCTTTCAGTGTTCCTTTTTCAACGACTCCGTCATTATCAGTATCCTTCCAACCGTTATCTGCGAGTATTTTCTTCGCTGCTTGCAGATCCGCGTCAGCAAAAACAGCTTCGGGATTAAACCAAGGA
>NZ_JBFTQB010001532.1:0-604 GCF_056398785.1 Paenibacillus sp. 01T422
AACCCTCGGTATGTCCCCGCATTGCCACTTTGTTCGTAAGAAATGAGGATGCGTTTAATCGTTTTCCCCGCTGCAGCCGAACCAACATTTGAAGTAACAAAATTCCATGTGTCCAAAGCCATTTGATTGCCTTTGCCTTGCTCTTCGGGGCTCATGACAATGCCGTGCTGATCAATAGCTTGATAGCTATGCAGATAGGTACCATCTTCAAAGGCAAGATCTACAGCGACATAAGTGCTGTTTCTCCCATGATTCAGGTCAATCCCGCCGAGCGTTGTGCGGCTTTGAGGATAAATCCAATAAGATAAAGTTGTATTGGGTTTAACAGGAATACTCACTTCAAACATTTTATTGTAAGCGTAAGCCGATCTTGTATCGGAAGCTTTACCTGAGAAAAGCAATGCTTTTTTGCCAGCTTGGCGCAGTTCGCTGGAAATTTTGGATTCTGCTTGACTCACATGGTTGCTAGCTTCGGATTCATTTTCCCAGTTTGGCTGAATGGCATCTGTACTTTCGAACCCTGCATAAAAGCTTGGTGCCGCAGCTTCTGCAGATTGATACAATGACGGCGGGATGAACAAAATGCCCCACAGCAGCACAAAAC
>NZ_JBFTQB010001533.1:0-604 GCF_056398785.1 Paenibacillus sp. 01T422
AAATCATTGTAAGTCATTCGCGCTATCGTATGTTTTCCGAGAACTCGAGTTATCATCAGGATTAGAATGAAAGCAAGCACCGTTCTGAGAAATGTTTCCAATAACATACCAACTGTCCTCCACTACTCAGATAATTCCTTTCCTATTTTTCGTTATTTTTTGTAAAAAATACATTTGAATATAAAAAGCTACCTGATGACTATCTGCATATGATTCTGTGCAAGGGTTATCTTTAAATGAAAAGGTTCAAAATACAAGGAAGAGGAGAGGAGGGTAATGTGTGGGCTTTTTAACAACCTGGCTAGAACTGTATGGATATTGGGTGCTTTTTTGTGCGCTCTTTCTTGAAATGCTCGCACTTCCGTTTCCTGGGGAAGTATTGATGAGCTATTCAGGCTTGCTTATTTTTCAGAGAAAACTCAATTGGATCTCAGCCGTATTTACAGCATGGGCAGCAGTATCTACCGGATCGTCATTTTCGTATTGGATTGGGTTTCGATTAGGTATGCCATTCATTAATAAATATGGAGCTCGTTTTCACCTAGGTCCAGATAAGATGAATAAAATCGCATTCTGGTTTCGAAAGTACGGGAACAAATTGCTG
>NZ_JBFTQB010001534.1:0-602 GCF_056398785.1 Paenibacillus sp. 01T422
TGCTTACTCACTCATTGTTCAGTTTTCAAAGATCAATTTCTTTCGTTCACTGCCGCGTTACCGAAGCAGCGAGAAGTAATATACCATGTTGATTTTCTTTTTGCAAGCACTTTTTTTAATTCTTTTTTTTCATCTATTCAACAGGTTATTTCTCACTTCTTGTAAGGCAGGTTTCATAATATACCATGGATATCTAGGTAATACAAGCCCTTTTTCACATGAAATAAGCGGCCACCTAGAACAGGAGAAACTGTCCAAGACAGCCGCTGCTTTTTATGGAATGCTGCTCTTATGGAATGCATCTTTTTACGGCATATAAGTTACGCCCTCTGAATAGTTGTTGTTTGCATTCCAGATGAGGTATTCCTGAACCCCTGCATCATGTAAAGCTTTAATTTGTGCATCTACCTCAGCCTTGCCGTATTTGATGTAATTTCCAGCACCTAACCAGCTTGCTGTAAAATCTTGAATCCAAGGACGCGACTGCGGTGGAGACTGGAGCTGTGCAAACTTCGCTTTCTCAGCTTTCATATACTCAGTAACAAGGTTATACGGTTCTTTATCTGGTCTTGAAATGCCAAAATAACCGTTAGACCAATGGC
>NZ_JBFTQB010001535.1:0-600 GCF_056398785.1 Paenibacillus sp. 01T422
CTCTACTTCATGCATGGTAGAAGAATGGTTTACCGCTCTACTTCATGCATGGTAGAAGAATGGTTTACCGGCTTCTGTGAAAGTTTAATTAATGTTTCATAGGTATTAGGATCCACTTGCGACTCCAACAGCTGCCTGGCGGTTCCTTTGCAGACAAAGAAATTGGCTTGCTCCCGCGTCTGAACATCTCTGAATAAGAAATCAAACTCGTCAGTCAAGCCTTCTCTAGCCAATTCTTCCCCAAAAAAGTAAGCTTTCGCATGCCCCCAAGAGAAAAAGCGAGGCAATCTCTTTTGCAATTCACTTAACGCATCCCCCATGGATCTTCCTACCGAAGACATTGTGTATACATTCCCTTGCCCTCCGCCACTCCCCTCCGTACGTCCTGAGGCGGGATTCGGAATGAAGACTTGGACGGTCATTTCAATTTCATCTTGATCCTTTCTGTCTACCCCTGCCGAGATAATCAAGGCCATGTCATTTACTTCTACTCGATCCCAACAACCTGTTGTCAAAAACAGTACTAATACAAGTACTGAGAAGCCAATCCGATGCCTCAATTCCCTTCCCCTCCATCATTCCTTCATCATTACTTCCCAT
>NZ_JBFTQB010001536.1:0-599 GCF_056398785.1 Paenibacillus sp. 01T422
GTATTAAAATGTGACAAAGGGCTCTTCCTAATACAGGAAAAGCCCTTTTGGCGCAGCATCTGTTTTTCGCAAACCTCCTGAGCTTCTATCTGCCTAAACATACAGTTCTAAATCCGTAAAAACCGAGCATTCTTCTGTGTTTATGTGAATAACATTATGAATGATGCAACAGTCTGTATACTGCTGCACTCATTAGGGTAGGAGAAAGGGGCAAGAATGATGGAAGGGTCAGGACGTAGGCAGGGAAAGAAAAGGATTACAACGATGATAAGAGGTTACTTGATGGTGGTAACGATCATCGTTTCATTAATGAATATCGGAGCTCCTGTATTTGCCGGAGGCGATCCAGGGTCTATTCCCTCACAACTGGTCGTGACTTATAACTCGAACGGTGGTTCAACGATTAGTCCTGAATTTGTGTCTTCGTCCGGAGGTACAGTGCTGTTTCAGCATACACCTGTGAAGGAGTGTTACAGCTTCGAAGGTTGGTTTTACGACAGTTCATTGACGCAAGCTTACAAGTCGTCAGATCCAATCACTAGAAACCTAACGTTGTATGCGAAGTGGGCAGCCCTAAATACAAACGCGCAGTGCAACAC
>NZ_JBFTQB010001537.1:0-598 GCF_056398785.1 Paenibacillus sp. 01T422
GACTGGTGCCTTTGAACATGACCGAGTCGTTGATGACTACTGGTTCAGTCGTGTCGTTAAGAACATAGACATTAGGCGCTGACGGTTCTTCCGTGAAGGACCCTTGCAGACCAAGACTATTTACTTCGTTGCTAGCTGAAGTGCTAGGCACGTCTACTCTAGCGAAGTTTCTTGGTTTGTAGAAGTCTAGTTCTGTTATTAGGAGACCATCCGGGAATACGTAAGGATCGTAGAATGCATGCTCCAAGTGCACATCATATTTGCCTGGTGGCAATTCATCTTTCCATGTCAATTCCAACTGACGTTCATTAATAATATTGTAATTAAGGTTAAATTTGGTGCCATCCTTGCCTTGCAGGTAATAATGAATATCTGCTAAAGGCTTACGATACAAATTAGGAATACCTGTACCTACCGCTACCAATCGCTTCTTATCTTTCACATGCAGAACCGAAGCGCCTACGCGGTCGTATTTGACATCCGGTTCTTGCATATTCGGATCATCTTTCATAATAAATCGTTTTATTTCCGTATAGCTTTTACCAATTACATTCGTAGCATAGCCACGAGTTTCATATTCTTGATGCCACGTAAGTCC
>NZ_JBFTQB010001538.1:0-598 GCF_056398785.1 Paenibacillus sp. 01T422
CCCGCTGTAACGATGTAAAACACGCTTAACTACCGCGGAATCCTTCCGTCCGCGCTGGTCCCGCAGCTGTAACGATGTTTCTCATCGCTAACGCAGGCTGGGTGCGCACATGGCCCGCTGTAACGATGTAAAACACGCTTAACTTGCGCGGAACCCTTCCGTCCGCGCTGGTCTCGCAGCTGTARCGATGTTTTTCATCGCTAACGCRKGCWGKGTGCGCACATTKCCCGCTGTAACGATGTAAAACACGCTTAACTACCGCGGAACCCTCCCGTCCGCGCTAGTCCCGCAGCTGTAGCGATGTTTTTCATCGCTAACGCGTGCTGGGTGCGCACATTTCCCGCTGTAACGATGTAAAAGCACGCTTAACTTGCGCGGAACCCTCCCGTCCGCGCTTGTCCCGCAGCTGTAACGRTGTTTTTCATCGYTAACGCAGGCTGGGTGCGCACATGGCCCGCTGTAACGATGTAAAACACGCTTAACTACCGCGGAATCCTTCCGTCCGCGCTGGTCTCGCAGCTGTAACGATGTTTTTCATCGCTAACGCAGGCAGGGTGCGCACATTTCCCGCTGTAACGATGTAAAACACGCTTAACTA
>NZ_JBFTQB010001539.1:0-597 GCF_056398785.1 Paenibacillus sp. 01T422
CCCCTTCACTTTAACTAATCGATACTCCTTTTCCGTAGACCATGCTTTCATGATACCTTTGCCCATGTGAGACATATTCGGTTTAATGTAAACCGATTGGTACCGTCTCATTAAGCGATAAAATGAATCCCGATTTAATACCGTTGTCGACGGTAAATAAGCTCGGATATGGGGATCCTTTGAATAAAATAAGTGCAAACTCAACTTACCAGGCATGCCATCAACTCCTTGTTAAAGTATCTCGCGAGCTGTAATGTATCTACTTAACCAATAAGGGCTTCTCCATCTCGTAATTGTCACGCCGGGAGGTGATTTATACGTATTGAGCATCCTGCCATTTYCGATATCAACCCCACAATGACCAATCCTATTATCCGAATAGCGCGGTCTACGGAAAAAGATGACATCACCGGCTTCAACATCCTTTTGAGCGATCCTTTTGCCCACAGTTGCTTGAATTGCCAAATTTGAAGTGATATCTACATTAAAGAGCCTATTGATTGACCTAAAACTCACGTATCGTTTTCCCTGGTCAGTTAGGAGGGGATCCATCTGGAAGTTAACTCCCTCTCTTCTGGCAATCCCTCCCTGTCGTGG
>NZ_JBFTQB010001540.1:0-597 GCF_056398785.1 Paenibacillus sp. 01T422
TCATCTATGTCATCTTCATTTAGCATAAAAAAGTAAGTCACCCTTAGATTAAAATAGGGGTGACTTTTTTTATGATAATAAACAACAATAAAAAACAAAAATGACACGCATGTTAGTCACCCTCATTTAAACAACAAGAAAAAACGGTCTTATTCGCATCAATTTCGCGATAAGACCGTTTTTGATTTCCTCGATATTCTTTTGATGTTGGATTAGATTGCAAAAGTCATTAAGATAATAACCAAAAGAATAAAAAGAACCAAAACTGCTGCAGCGTTGTTAACACCATAACCTGCACAACTTCCACCATAACCTACTGCTCCCATGTTTACTCATTCCCCTCTGGTGATTTGTCACTACGGTATAAAATATGTTCGTTATGTAGATATTGATTGGACGTATGTACCTAATTGAGGATTGAATCGTCGACATTTATTGATTTCGGATGGTCCCTGCAGGCGAGTGACAGCAGATATGTTCGTGCTTGTAGATTTGGACCACTGGAATTATAACAGCCGGAAAAAATAGCTGCAAATTCCAACCATGTGCCCACGCATTATTTTTAAACTTGAATATTATATATTACACCACCACAGC
>NZ_JBFTQB010001541.1:0-596 GCF_056398785.1 Paenibacillus sp. 01T422
GAGTATATTCGAACAGATGAATTTATTCCAAATAGTGAGATCGGAAAAAGGGTTGGAGTCATAAAAAGGGTAGGCCTTTGGAAAGAACATCTTGAAGGTGACAGTACATATTTTCCTACTGGAGATCCAATTTTTGAAGTTCTTGGTCAAGAACCAAGTACTTATATAGCAATTGGTGAGCTTTCTACCAAAGCAAGGGGAGGGGAAGTTTATCGTTATGTAAAGCTTATTAATAAAGAAATGGTGAAGAGAGAAAGTGTCAAATAGTTATCGGAGGTATCCCTCATTTTAAGTTTCAGTAAAAACCATACTTTTATTATTGGTTTTTCTATTTTTAACCCATTCGTCAGAGTTCCTCTCCAATCTATAAGCCAGATACCTAAACCCATCATTTATCCTCCAACATTATTGGAGCTAAAGTGGGGTATTAAATAGTTCAAAAACATCGGCGTAATGCAGCAATGATAAATATGGGCATTAAGCTAACGAAGAAACTTTAGTTTAACAACTAAAGCAAGAGCAGGTGCCGCGGTACCTACTTTGCCAATAGAGCTCATTTAGTAAATAAATACATAAATCCCCACTGCTTAAATGGC
>NZ_JBFTQB010001542.1:0-594 GCF_056398785.1 Paenibacillus sp. 01T422
GTATACGCGGTTATTTGCCTAATTTCGAACTCCATCATCTTCAAACTTAAGATAAACTCATACTCCTCTAGCATGAATCCCCCTCCTTTTTACCTACTGCTAATACATATCTGACTATTCCAGTGAAAAGTACAGAAACCTGTGGTGGGCGTGAATTTATTTTCGGATTAAAAGGGGACTTTGGCAGGCACAATTTTTCTCTTTTTTCTTGGGCCATATCTAGTACAATAGATATCAAATGTATTGATTTACGTTACTTTATTGGAGGGTACAATGAGCAAATATTTGCATACAAACCAGCATACTGAGATTGTTTTTTATGAATCTGAACATAAAACTGCTTTGGAATCGTTTCACTTACCTGAAGATCAAAAACAGTTCACTGGCATGCCAAATGAAATGCTTCAAATCGCTTTGGAGGATATAAATCGCTTCCCTGTTGTTATCGTTTCGAATGAAAAGCCGGTAGGATTTTTCATCCTGTATGACGGCAAAGAACGATTTGACTATTCGGGCAATCCGAATTCCCTCGTGCTTCGTGCCTTTTCAATTAATTACGCGGATCAAGGAAAAGGCCATGCCAAAGCATCACTC
>NZ_JBFTQB010001543.1:0-593 GCF_056398785.1 Paenibacillus sp. 01T422
AGCCGCGTGTGATCTGGCCGAGGTAATCGGATCAGCTATTGCCTTGAATTTATTGTTTGGTCTTCCACTGCTATATGGCGTATTAATTACTTCCTTCGATGTTATCCTGGTTCTCATGCTACAAAATAAAGGCTTCCGCTATATCGAAGCCATTGTCATTTCCTTTATCTTAACAATCTTTGTCTGTTTCGGTATTGAAATGTTTCTATCCAAACCGGATATTATTGATATAATGGGTGGTTTTGTGCCTAGCACTGAAATCATTAAAAATCCGGCAATGCTTTACATTGCTCTAGGGATTCTGGGTGCAACCGTCATGCCACATAACCTATACCTGCACTCTGCTATTGTTCAAACAAGAAAGTACGAGGAGACGTCCGAAGGAAAACGTTCCGCAATTAAATTTGCGACGATCGATTCAACCGTCGCATTAATGTTTGCTCTATTCGTGAATGCAGCTATATTAATCCTGGCTGCAGCCGCCTTTCATACATCCGGTCATACGGAAGTAGCGGAAATCGAAGATGCATATCAATTGCTGACTCCTTTGCTGGGTACAAGCATAGCGAGTGTGCTATTTGCGGTTGCCTTAC
>NZ_JBFTQB010001544.1:0-590 GCF_056398785.1 Paenibacillus sp. 01T422
TATTGGACAGAAATCGGCTATTTTCCACACTATTTACGTGAATAGCTGCATTGGTGTCCGTTAGAATTACAAAAGGCCGTATTTTCACCGAATAAGGTCAACTCAGTCCGTTAGCAGCCCAATAAGCAGTATTCCACTCCGTGCATCGCATACCATTACTTCACACATCAACTCCACCACTGCGCATATCGAATTACACCAATTCGTATATCGAAACCCACCACTCCTCACCTCGCGTTCCAACACTTTGTACATCGACCCCACTATCTCACACCGCGTTCCATCACTTCGTACATCGCCACCACTATCTCACACCGCGTTCCATCACTTCGTACATCGCCACCACTATCTCACAACGTGTTACATCACACTAGTCTATTTCTAACGGACCTCTCGGCCGTTATATCACATAATTTCCCTCCATTCCTTATCTAACGGACTCCATGCGGCTAGAATAAGAAGTGGACACATCCGTTAAGTGACCCCAATAATAGACTTAACGAATAGGGGGGTGTCCGCCAATGGGAGAGCAACGCCAACGATATAACGAAGATTTTAAAAAAGAAGCAGTAAAATATGTTCAGGAACAA
>NZ_JBFTQB010001545.1:0-590 GCF_056398785.1 Paenibacillus sp. 01T422
TCTTCAAGCTTCTGTTGTTCCTTCTCTTCAAGCTCCTGCTGCTTAATTTGCAGTTTCGTGAAACTGCGATTAAACTGCCAGAATGAAAAGGTTGCCATAATGCTTCCCATGAAGAACACAACAAGGAAGAAGTTAAATTTCGTAATACAAATGTAGAAAATAGCTCCATTACAAAGCAACAACACGATGGAGTTGATCGGATTTCCAATTGAAATCAAGACGGAATTTTTTAAAATTTGGAAGATTTTCATATGCAAGTGAACCATGATGGAAAAGAAATTAAATAAAGAAATAATGATAATGACCGTGAATGCAATGAACAAAACGGCCAATATTTTGAGTGAACTCCCTTGTTTTAAGTAAAAGAAGTAGTTCACGCTAATGATTACGAAAATGATAACGAAGAAAATACCGCCAACCATACTCTGCACGTAATTTTCTTTATATCCGCGAAAAAATGTTTTAAGCAGAGGAACATCTTCTTCTCCAGTAACCCATTTCCTAGCAACTGCGAACATAGCAGAAGTCGCAGGGAATAAAGTAAACGGTGCCAAAATTGCGATGATCGGTAACATGGCCTTCAGCCCATC
>NZ_JBFTQB010001546.1:0-589 GCF_056398785.1 Paenibacillus sp. 01T422
CTTCGTTTCCTCCTTCTTCTTACTAGACATAAGAATAGGGCAAACTTTTTAAGAAAGAAGTGGGTTAAACTTAAAGTTTTTCTTAAATTTCTTTTATTAAAGGGGTAAACGCACTTCAAAGAGCGTACGAATCAAGTTGCTTTGGGCAGAAATCGTTCCATGATGCTGTTCCACAATATTTTTGGCAATAAACAGCCCGAGTCCAGTACTCCCCCCTTGTTGCGTTCGAGCCCGATCTCCGGTGTAAAACATGTCAAAAATATGCGGCAGCTCTTCCGGTGGAATGCTACCGCCGTAATTAACGACTTGGACCACCACTTCACCTGCATCAAGATGGCAATTGATATCTACAAACTGGCCGTCTTTTCCGTAACGATTCGCGTTCGTTAATAGATTTTCAAAAACGCGGGCCAGCAACTCTCCATCACCCCAAATTTGCAAATGCGGCTCGATATTTAACCTAACCAACAGGTGACTTTTCTCAAAAACAGGGAACAATTCCTCATTCAGCTGAATGAGAAGATCACTCAGATCGATTTGCTTTTTCTCAATTGAAAGCATGCCATAATTCATCCTTGTGAGTTCAAAC
>NZ_JBFTQB010001547.1:0-586 GCF_056398785.1 Paenibacillus sp. 01T422
CCGTTAGAATTGACTTCCGATGTTATCTGGAAGTCATCAAATGAGAATGTACTTACGGTAGATAACTCGGGCAATTATCAAGCAATATCAGAAGGATCGACGCAAGTAACAATCATTTCGAAAGTTGATCAAAGTGTCATTGCATCAGCTACTATCACAGTTGCTCAACCGAGTGTTGAATTTGATGGAGATAAAGTCGTAAATATTTCCGGAA
Organism: Paenibacillus sp. 01T422; assembly: GCF_056398785.1. Taxonomy (NCBI): domain Bacteria; kingdom Bacillati; phylum Bacillota; class Bacilli; order Caryophanales; family Paenibacillaceae; genus Paenibacillus; species Paenibacillus sp. 01T422. The sequence continues at coordinate 215 of NZ_JBFTQB010001547.1, forward strand.
CAACAACTCTTAGAGCGTGGTTGCGATCTTCACATCAGAAAGCGAAGACTTTCACATGGGCTTTGGATAACCCTAATCAATCTTTTGCAAATGTAACGAAGTCAGCAGAAGATTCCAGAATCTTTACAGGTAAGAATGTTGGCTTAGTAACAGGAACGGTCAGYATTGTGACGGATAAAGACATCACGTATTCACAACGCATCAGCGTCTCCGTCGAATCCTTATCCATTGTTAGAATGGTCGACGGTATTGAGAGCGACATCGCAGTTATTACCATGGACAAAGGTGAGTCCATCGTGCTGAAAGCTGTTTTGAATCCTTCTACAGCATCAAACAATGGTTTTAAATGGAGTGTCATTAATGAAACAGATG
>NZ_JBFTQB010001548.1:0-586 GCF_056398785.1 Paenibacillus sp. 01T422
CTTCCGCCATGTGTGGATCCTCCATTAAGACCTTCCTGTATGCGATCATCCAGTCCAGCGTTTCAAGAATTTGATCATATTCGGCTTTCTTGTGCTCAATTTCATTTTTCTTTTGTTCGATCCATTCAATGACCTGCTGATGAGTTTTCGTGTTTGTATCGTTATCCTGAAAAATCTCTTTTAACTCAGCAAGCGAACAGTCGAGGCTTTGAAACTTCTTAATCATCTGTAGACGCTCCACAGCTTCGTCCGAATAATTTCGATAGTTATTTTTTTCGCGCTGAACATGACGACTGTCAAATAGGCCTTCTTTTTCATAAAAACGTATAGCATGAACGGACAATCCCATTTTGTTCGCTAACTCTTGAATTTTCATAAGCATCTCTCCTCAGAATGACTTGCCTTAGAGTTCACTCTATAGTTTATGCTTTATATGTACGATTCATCAACCATTTAAAGCATCACCTTTTGGTGAAATTTCTGATTAGGGGAGATAATTATGCGTATTTTTGTAACTGGTGCAACGGGCTATATTGGTTCTGAAGTTGTTCGTGAGCTGTTGAAGGGTGGTCATCAAGTTGTAGGA
>NZ_JBFTQB010001549.1:0-585 GCF_056398785.1 Paenibacillus sp. 01T422
CACCAAGCAGTACAGGCCATACAAAGAGGGAAGCCAATGCAACGAACAAAGCGATATATCCAACCGCCTTATTTCGCGTAACAGCTTCAACTAAATCATTCATCTCCTCATCGGAGACATCCGACTTCTGGACTTCTGAATGTTTGGCTTGATACGGCTCGGCATAATGAATTCTCCGCGAGGGCCCTGTAATCTCAGTTGCATACTCTTCCTTGCTACTTAGACCACCTTCGTTCCGAAGCTGCTCCTTCTGGAACCGCTCCTTGGTGCTTTTACTCAAGTTGCCTCCATGCTGGCGCATGATTACTGCTTCTTCTTTGCTTGAAAGGTGTGGCAGCAAGTGTTCGCGGCTTTGCTCGCTGCATCTTGATGATCGGTATCGAATGATTCCCCTGCAAATTCTTCATTGTAATTCGCGTTGGCATGCTGATCTACTTCAATCATAATGGTTCCTGCGTTGCAGTTGTTACCTTGCGTCCAATATTCGCAGTTGGCAACTGAACATTTTACATCTGGCATAGTCATCACCCCACTAACAATTTACCCGCTATTGGGGCGAGCTATGCTCAGGCAAGACTGTCAGAT
>NZ_JBFTQB010001550.1:0-585 GCF_056398785.1 Paenibacillus sp. 01T422
TCTCCAGGGCGGATTCATCTGGGATTGGGCCGATCAAGCGGTACGCATGAAAACGCCGGCCGAAAAACTGTATTTGACCGACGCGGGCGAAACTTACAAAGCTGATTACACGGGAACAGTTATAGAGAGTGATGGTGCTGTAAACGGCGTTCTTCAGCCGAAGGATGTAGGAAGCGCTACAGTGACGATGCCGAACGATGCGACATACAATATTACCGGATCGTTCACGCTAGAAGCTTGGATTAAACCGTTATCGAATATTTCGGACAGTCCGATCATTGCCAAAGGGGATACCCAATTCGCTTTGAAAATGGCTGGCACGACCAAGTTGGAAATATTCATTTATAAAAGTGGCACCTGGACATCAGCCAGCGCAAATTTGCCCGCGAACTGGGTGAATAACTGGCATCATGTTGCCGGGACTTATGACGGAGCTAACTTAAAGCTTTATTTAGATGGCACTGTCGTCGCAACGAAAGCTTTCACTGGCAGCTTCGGTTCCAACAACTTCCCGCTTACCATCGGCACAGATAAGGAGAAAGGCCGCACTTCCAAAATGAGCTTCGATAAAGTCCGCGTTTACAC
>NZ_JBFTQB010001551.1:0-580 GCF_056398785.1 Paenibacillus sp. 01T422
CATTAGGCTCTCAGCCATCAGCTCCTTGTTCCCATCAGTAAGCGCTCAGCCGTAAGTCGTCGTCCCACCAAACAGCAATTCATCAGCTGCCGTGTAAGCCACTGTTCTGTTACGGACTCAGGAGCCGTTATTTGGGCAAATCCGGCTGGATTTGCGATGCTATCGGACCGAGGAGGCGTTATTCATGGTCTTTGCCGTTGTTTTGGGCAAGATCTTGTTCAATAACGGCACCTGAGTCCGTTAGATATTAATCCTAGTCCAAAAGTGGCAAATAGGGTTATCTCAGTCCGTTAGCCGTCAGGCTGGTGCTCGGGTTATCTCAGTCCGTTAGCCATCAGGCTGGTGCTCGCAGGGGGCAAGCTAGCGGCTGGTGCCCGCAGGGGGTGAGCTAAGGGTCGAAGGCAGATTAATAGTCGAAGGGAAAACATCGACAATAGTAGTCAGCTAGTTAAAGTGCCATGAATCCACCATTAGGCTCTCAGCCATCAGCTCCTTGTTCCCATCAGTAAGCGCTCAGCCGTAAGTCGTCGTCCCACCAAACAGCAATTCATCAGCTGCCGTGTAAGCCACTGTTCTGTTA
>NZ_JBFTQB010001552.1:0-576 GCF_056398785.1 Paenibacillus sp. 01T422
AGGGAGCCAGCCGCCGAAGGTGGGGTAGATGATTGGGGTGAAGTCGTAACAAGGTAGCCGTATCGGAAGGTGCGGCTGGATCACCTCCTTTCTATGGAGACTCGGGTCTGAGAACGACCCAGTCAAGTATCTTCGGATACACAATCGCTGATTACCATTCTATTTGTTCAGTTTTGATGGAGCTTGTGCACTTCTTAGGAAGTGTATGAACAATCATCAATATGGGGCCATAGCTCAGCTGGGAGAGCGCCTGCCTTGCAAGCAGGAGGTCAGCGGTTCGATCCCGCTTGGCTCCATTTGTTCCTTGAAAACTAGATAACGAAACAGTTGCAATTCACCTTTGCGAAGCATAGGCTGGATTGTCAACAAAAAACGTAAAGTAAGAACTTAGGTAGTGCTAACYTTCGGGTTGCACGAAATTTTCAACTGTTTTTTTCTAGGTTAAGCTAGAAAGAGCACACGGAGGATGCCTAGGCACTAGGAGCCGAAGAAGGACGTGGCGAACGACGAAATGCCTCGGGGAGCCGTAAGCAGGCTTTGATCCGGGGATGTCCGAATGGGGGAACCCAGCTGTGG
>NZ_JBFTQB010001553.1:0-575 GCF_056398785.1 Paenibacillus sp. 01T422
ATGTTGGTCCTTCCACTTCAAACTACATGACTCTTAACATGGCTGCTGCGGGCAATCGTATTGATTATTCAGCAACAAACGTAGGAACGGAGTGGCACTATTTTATGATATCCGTAGATCGGGCACATAACACGGCTTCAACCTATGTGGACGGCGCTGTGAAGGCAACCAAGGACATTTCGGTGCTGGGTACATCCAGTATGGATACTTCTTTTAACGTTATTCTTGGGGCAGATGGCAATAAAGACAATGGCAGAGCGAACGTTACGCTAGACGACTTGAAAATATGGAAACGCTCGTTGTCCGCAACAGAAGCCAAAGCGTTATCCGATTCTTATAAAGAAGGATCATCAGACTCTCTATACAATTTCAGTCAGTTGACGACAAAAATTCAAGAATCTGAGCAATTCATTGCTCATGTTACGGAAACAACGGGATTATCGCTTCCTGTGCAGGTGCAAAACGGCCTGGCAGCCCAGATTTCGGCAGCAAAATCCTTAACTTCTGGTTCTGGAGCAACAGTAATTGATCAAGCTTATCTCGATTTGATTTGGGCTTTGCGAGCAGCTCAGAAC
>NZ_JBFTQB010001554.1:0-572 GCF_056398785.1 Paenibacillus sp. 01T422
ATCTAGAGCTGCGAAACCTCCTTCAGCCACCTCATCGAAAGCCGCGAATTCAATATCATGCAAATATAAAATATCAATATAATCCGTTTGGAGCCGCTTCAAGCTTTCATCTACACTTCTAATGATCCGTTCCTTTGAAAAATCGAACTCATCATCGCCGTACCGTCCAGCTTTTGTTGTCAAAATAAAGCGTTCTCTATCCAGCTGTGCGATGGCTTTCCCTAGTACAGTTTCCGCTTTGGTTAATCCATAATACGGGGACACATCGATTAGATTAATACCAAGATCAACAGCCGTATGGACGGTCCGTATGCTTTCTTCCTCGTTGGTTTCACGGAAAACAGAGCCAAGAGAGGAAGCACCTAAACTCAAGACAGAGACGTCTAGCCCTGTTTTACCTAATTTACGATATTTCATAGCTTATAAAACCCCTTTGCGTTTAGTCCAAATAGACGCTCATTGTCGTGCTGCGTCCATGTTTCTGGTAACGAATGGGTCAATACCTCGACAACTTCCTCGTAACTAGCCGCTAACAAACATACCGGCCAATCGCTGCCGAACATCACGCGGTC
>NZ_JBFTQB010001555.1:0-572 GCF_056398785.1 Paenibacillus sp. 01T422
ATCTTGATGTCTACGGTCATTCACTTGCTGCTGCTGTTGCTGTCTATTGTGGCTGTTTACTGCATTGGTTCGAAAGTCTTTGTCTACATTTTGCAAGTTTTTATCCGGCGCTTTTTGCTTTGTCATGTGAGTGAATTCCCCTCCGCCTTTTAAACGTGTGTGACTCTGTKGAGCGTTTGTGCGCATTCATGAATGTGACGAACATAGTCATCCACCAGATTTTGCACAACATCGCCTGTTTCATCAATGTGCATGGTCCCCTGTTGGACATCCATCAGCTCTACTTTAACCTCTCTGGCATCCACGTAGTTGACTTTAAAATCGAAATTGTAGCCCGTATGTCCACCCGCCTCAATATGAACCCTAACGGTCTGAGGATCAGCCTCATCGGCCCATACACGCGCCTGATCTGTAGGCTGCAGTGTAGTAGGGAGAACATTACTCCACTCTTGTACCAAATCCGTTTGATCAATTGACAGCTTATCATTGCTCATAGGTAACACCTCCACATGTTTAAAATGCGGAAGGCGCCCGGCTTTTATCCATGTAAAAAAACAACAACTCCCCTAAGC
>NZ_JBFTQB010001556.1:0-572 GCF_056398785.1 Paenibacillus sp. 01T422
GTTATATGCCAATTGGAGCGAAATTTTTATATTTTATTCACATAAATAAACAAAACTAGCCCGTTCGAGCCATATATTTTTATGTTCTATTAAGATTAATATTAGATTGTTCTGCTCGGCAGCCATTTACATTACAATTTTAAGGAGATTAATATGAACACATTTAATCCTTTCCGAAGGCTTCATTTCTATGCGGCCTGGTTTATTACCCCCTTGCTCTTAACATTAACGCTGTCAGGAATCGGTTTTTTATTTTATACCGATGTCGAAAAAAACATCTATCAACAAGCATTTTTCGGGCAAAGTGAGATACAAACAAAACAGAGCATAGATGAAGCGATCAAGGAAATAACCAACAAATACCCAGGTTATAAAATTGGAAAAGTCAGCATGATGGAGGAACCTTATAACAATAGGGTTTCGATAAGCAGTAAAGAAGGAGATCGTTTTGTTTTTTTAGATAACAATAATCAAATCGTAGCTGCTCAAGATGCTGAGAGCACGTACTCTAATATCATGAGAAACTTTCATAGCTCCCTTTTAACCGGAAGTACATTTGTACGGTATTTAGT
>NZ_JBFTQB010001557.1:0-571 GCF_056398785.1 Paenibacillus sp. 01T422
GGTMGATCCTCTTGACCCCCAAATTGGCGGATTAGCTGTAAAAGCACCGGAGGTAAAGAAGTTACCACTGATCGTAAATCCTGTTTTGGCATTTGCTGCAGAAGTTAGTGGATGCGTGTAAGAAGCTGTCATTGTTGAATTTAGAGCTATGTTCGCTGCATTTCCTGTTTCCGGCGTCAAATCCACACCGGCTTTCTGGAATAAATCAGCTGCCCTGTCATAGCTATTCAAATCAACATCCGTAGCGCTCTTCATTTGTGCATTGCTGTTCTGTACGGCTGCTACTGCCCCGCTGCCGTCTAAGATCGATACGACACCTGTAGCCGAATTCCATTCCAGATGAGCTAGTTTATCTGTTCTCATAGCTAGCGTACCATTCACATACATCGAATATCCTTCTTGAACATTCGGGTAGTAAGTAGTTCCATCCCCTGGTTTATCCCAGACAATCGTTACATCATTGCCGTGATAACGCAGGTTATTCACCGTAAAGTGGTCCCAACCGATATCAATCGGCCATAACTCAACGCTCGCGTCCGTACGAGGCACAAGGCCCATAATATCTTCAATG
>NZ_JBFTQB010001558.1:0-570 GCF_056398785.1 Paenibacillus sp. 01T422
GTATAGATGCCTATCAATTCGTTAATCTAGGCGCACACGAGGATCTGCTGGAAGATCTCCGCAGGCTTGAATCCCGGATGAGGGAACAATTGGGTTATGAAGTCTCCTTAATCGCTTACACACCAGAAGCGCAGGATGGCAACAAGAAATAAAGATAGAAGGGGGAGCTTTTTATGAAAAAAATGTTGATTCAAATTACTCTTTCGATTGTTCTAGTAAGCGCAGTCGCAGGTTGCTCGGCCGCAAGTCCGAATAATCATGCGGGTGCAAGTTCTTCGAATCCGAATGCTGGCTCATGGGATACGAGTCTCAGAAACAATGAAAATCCTTCACTAGGTGCTAAAAGTGTCAATCAATCACCGCTGCCATCCATGCAGCCTTCTACGATTGATAACGTTAAAGCACACTCGAATACACACCTGACGATGAATCGGGATTTAGCAGATGGCATCATTCAAGCTGCACACCTCGGGAACACGGCTGTTGCAATTACGGATAACAACATTTATGTGGCAGTAGATATTGGCGGGATGCAAGCTATGAGTGCCGGTGACGAGAGCATGAAAATTC
>NZ_JBFTQB010001559.1:0-566 GCF_056398785.1 Paenibacillus sp. 01T422
GAATAAATATTAATAGCACATTGAAAATATTTAGCTTCAAGAATAAATATTAATAGCACATTGAAAATATTTAGCTTCAATGATGTGAAGTTAGACGATCCTACATTTGGAGATGCACTCCCCTATATAGAAGCACTTCGTGAAGCGGGTATTACCGATGGTGTAGAGAACGATTTGTTTAATCCTGGCGGAGTGGTGACAAAGGAGCAGTTTGCTGTTTTTTTGGTGCGAGGTATTGGAAAAGATGCAGAGGCAAAACAAACACCAGGAGACATCGATGAAACCATTTCCGATTATGCTAAAGGGTATGTGGCATTAGCTTTGAAGTTGTTTCCATATCTGCGTTCTGATGGGCCTTTCTATGGCTCGACTCCTATTACTCGCCAATTGATCCTTCACGGATTGGATGATCTAACGGATAGTTATTGATGGTGTACACAATTTCTTACTTAATAGGACGGAGGTTTGCATTGGGGAAACTGATAAAAATACTCGGAATCGCATTCAGTATATTAACTGTTGCTATTGCAATATCTATTTTTATAAATAATGGATCTGTAGATAAG
>NZ_JBFTQB010001560.1:0-565 GCF_056398785.1 Paenibacillus sp. 01T422
GCCCTGCGGGTGCTTGGCATCGCTTATAAGGAGCTAAAAAGCACGGATCGCTACGATGACTATGAAACGGTGGAAACTGGTTTGATTTTCATCGGGCTAACTGGCATGATTGACCCTCCTCGTAAAGAAGTGCGTGAAGCCATCTCCAAATGCCGCAAAGCAGGCATTAAAACGGTTATGATTACCGGCGACCATCAGACGACGGCAGAAGCGATTGCCAAACAGCTTGGCATGATTCAAGGCAACGGAGTTAGCTTGAGCGGGCAGCAGCTCGCTTCGATGTCGGACGAGGATCTGGAAGCCAAGGTTAATGATACTTACGTGTATGCAAGGGTATCCCCTGAGCATAAGCTGCGTATTGTCAAAGCCTTGCAGCGCAAAGGACATGTTGTCGCTATGACGGGTGATGGGGTGAACGATGCTCCGGCGATTAAAGCAGCGGACATCGGAATCGCGATGGGGATTACGGGAACGGACGTTTCGAAGGAAGCTTCTTCCTTGATTCTCAGCGATGATAATTTCTCCACGATTGTCGCAGCGATTGAAGAAGGACGGGGGATTTACG
>NZ_JBFTQB010001561.1:0-564 GCF_056398785.1 Paenibacillus sp. 01T422
GTATTATGCAGTTACGGCCTTATTTCTTACCATGTCTTCCTTCGTACTTCAAAAAACAGTGCGTGATAACAACGATGATGAGCCTATGCAACCTGTTGAAAAAAATATCGAAGAGCTGTAAGTCGGAGCTCTTCTTTTTTCATCTCGGGGATAAATGGAAGCAATTCGGGCATATTGGGAATTAGGAGATTTCATGCAGAAAGGCTGAGAACCATGACAGTGGAACGGGTTATTTTGATCATCGTTTGGATCGTATGTCTCGTTATCATACTGATCAAAATACCGAAACATCGTTTTCGGGAGGCTGTTCTGTTATTCCTATCTACGCAAATGATCACTTGGATCATGAGCTTGTTATTAGTCGAATGGCAGGCCATCGAAAATCCGGTTCGCGAATTTCCAGCTGCCTCTGGGAGCAATTTCACGAATAATTATCTCTTTTTCCCGCTGGTCTCGACGCTGTTTGCACTTTATTATCCAAGTCAGAAGTCGAGTGTGATCCAGTTTTTTTATCATCTTCGCGTCGTCTTGTTCATGGCGATCTATTTTAAATTAATTTCCAGC
>NZ_JBFTQB010001562.1:0-562 GCF_056398785.1 Paenibacillus sp. 01T422
GTATCATTGTTCTTCGCTAGCGTACTAGCCCACTTAATTCATTGATGCGCCTGTTTACATCTATCCAATTCGACGCACGATAAACCAAAGCAATGTTCACAGAAGTATTATACGGCTGTTCAAACAAAATTACAGGAATATTCTTAGCGGCAAATTCTATTGCATAATGGGGGGCATCATCAATTAACACACTTATTCCGGAGTCTATACATGCCTGAAGCTTATTCTCAGTGAAAGCTATATTATGGTATCTAATTCCATTACGTTTAAGCCAATCAATTGTAACATCTCTAAAAAGTAACGGACGAGCCGTAATAATTGTTATTTGATGACTAATAAATAATTCCTGTAATACTTCAACTGCCATGGGAAAAGCCGACGAGTTCCAATGAATATCGTGACCATATTGATGATAAACTTTTTCACGCTCAACATTGCCCCACCCATACAGACGGTAAAAATAAAAATCGTTAACGTCTTCAGGAGTAAACGATAAACCAGAAGCTTTATTGTAAAAGTGCAAATATGAAGAAGTGGCATCAAGAACTGTATTGTCTAAATC
>NZ_JBFTQB010001563.1:0-560 GCF_056398785.1 Paenibacillus sp. 01T422
TTTATATACACAAGCCCATAGGAATATGGTTTATTTAACCACTCTACCATATATGAACACATAAGTGCTTGGACTTCCGTCTTAAAGAAGTGGCAGAAAGATCAGAGGTCATTGGACGAAATCCAACGAACACAGTGATTTGAAGGCTCAATAAACGATTCTATTGGATGAAATCCAATGAGATCGGTTTAAATGTGCAGCTGTAGCGCCTAATATGCCAGTTCTATTGGATTTCATCCAATCAAATGAGCAAATTAGGTGTGTAATTAGCGATTACATTGTATTTTGTCCAATGGGGCTATGCTACTCCTAATGATACGACGCTGCTCCCACTGCTGTAACGTTGTTTCTCGGCGCTAACGTATCCTTTTCGCTCCCCACTGGTGACTTAGCATCATAAAACATGCTTATCTCTCCAGGATTGATCAAGTCACGCTGCTCCCACTGCTGTAACGTTGTTTCTCGGCTCTAACGTGTGCTTTTCGCTCCCCACTGGTGACTTAACATCATAAAACATGCTTATCTCTCGAGGACTGTTCAAGTTACGCTACTCCCACTGC
>NZ_JBFTQB010001564.1:0-557 GCF_056398785.1 Paenibacillus sp. 01T422
CTATAAACACGTATACTAAGAAAAAGATCGTTTCATCCCTGAAAAGGTTGAAACGATCTTTTTTTATTCGCCATTTATAGATAGGGATTTCAACACTTTCTTCATGCTAAATTCTTATACCCCACGAGCAAATATCTTCCGTCTATCATAAGCAAAAGTAATCATCGCCGCGCTTAAAATGGCACATATCATATACATAAATGAGTAAGAGGTAGCATCGGCTATCGGGCCCATCACAACACCGCCAAGTGACATACCTAAATCGGCCGTAGCTATGAATAAACCAATTAGCACATTACGACTCATCTGAGGCAAAACAAAACTTAAATATGTTGTTAACGCCGGATAAAGAAGGGCTTGGGCTATTCCCATTAGTACAGCCCCCGCATAGAAATACATGCTACCTCCTTCCATCGAATAACTTACGCTTTGCGCTGCTGCTGTCAGTATGATCATAATACCCATGACAAAAAATGAATGCCATTTCCCGTCAGATGGAATCTTCTTTCTTAAAGCAAATCGTGTAATAACCACGACCMCCGCCTGAAGCATGAGAT
>NZ_JBFTQB010001565.1:0-556 GCF_056398785.1 Paenibacillus sp. 01T422
CCAAATTCTCCATGAAATTATAGCCTCTTCGAAAAATACGTTCACGTTCTGAATTCTCGCCTGTGCGCGGATTCGAGAGGCGAACGTGGGAATCGAGCGGTGTAAATTTACCATCGGCGTCCCCTTCGAATTTAGGCTGATCCATTTCCTTTTGACCATCTAGCGGTGCTTCGGAAACTTTCTGACGTCCAATAATTTCCTCTTGATCGGAATACGTTTGTTGATCCCATGTTTCAATTCGCATTTGAATGCGGCGCACGACCATGTAGGTTCCACCAGCAAACCACGCCGCACCATCCCCGCCATCAGCCCATATGTTATTTTTCATAAATGCTTCATCCGTCAAGGCCGGATTATTCGTACCGTCCTTGAAACCGAACAAATTCCGTTTGGTCCCTTGTGCCTTCACACCTAGCTGACCAGTTTGCTGCCAGCGTAAGTGAGCAACTCCACGTGCTGCCTTAGCCAAATTCCGGATGGCATGAAAACAGATCACTGGATCATCCGAACAAGCCTGAATCAAGATATCGCCATGGGTTAATTGATCCTGCAAGGA
>NZ_JBFTQB010001566.1:0-552 GCF_056398785.1 Paenibacillus sp. 01T422
GAGGTGCACTTGTATGGCCAAAGCTGTTCTAAACGGGTTAACCGGACGACAAAAGGCAGCCATTCTTTTGATCAGTTTAGGCCCAGAGGTGTCTGCTCAAATATTTAAACATTTACGTGAAGAAGAGATTGAGCAGTTAACACTAGAGATTGCGAATGTAAGGAAAGTAGATTCTTTCGAAAAAGAAGCCATTCTTTCTGAGTTTCATCAGATCTGCCTTGCACAAGAGTTCATTTCCCAAGGCGGTATCGCTTACGCTAAAGATATCTTGGAGAAGGCGCTTGGTTCTCAAAAAGCACTCGATATCATTAACCGCCTGACAGCCACATTGCAGGTTAGACCTTTTGACTTTGCTAGAAAAGCGGACCCTGCTCAAATTCTTAACTTTATTCAAAATGAGAATTCGCAAACCATTGCACTAGTCTTGTCTTATTTGCAAGCGGATCAAGCATCTATCATCTTGTCTTCGTTACCGCAAGAGAAACAAGCAGATGTTGCAAAGCGTATCGCTTTGATGGATAGTACTTCTCCAGAAGTAATCAGTCAGGTAGA
>NZ_JBFTQB010001567.1:0-551 GCF_056398785.1 Paenibacillus sp. 01T422
AAAAAGATAAATGGATTTTTTTGGAAAATGGTGCCTACGCTTAGGTGGAGCTACTTTTAATTTATGTCAGTTTGAAACTTTGTGAATTTTTGCACGAACATCTGCTAAGTTGATAATGTGTAAGGTTTGATGCAACGCTAGTGTAGAAAATCCAGTTAATTGGGTAAAAGTGGATTTATTGTGGGAAATTGCAGCAGTAATCGGCGTTAATTAAAAGTAATCCACCCTCTCAGTTGCCTGACAACATTAACAATGAAGTCCGTTAAATTTACATGGAAGCCCGCGCGCTACCTAGCGCCAGGCATGAATTGCTTCAACCATCCGCCAAAACTTTGCGGATTTCTCGTTTGAATAAGCACGACACCTTCGCCGCGGAATCGGCATACGACACCTTCACCGCTTGTGAAGCTGGAGAGCCATCCTTTGGCAGCTTTCTCAATCGTATACTGCGTGTAATCCGGCCATGCGACCAGATGCCCGTTATCAATGACAACCTCTTGCCCAGGTGCAAGGTTAATGGCATGAATAGCCCCGTAAGAGGAGAGGAAAAC
>NZ_JBFTQB010001568.1:0-549 GCF_056398785.1 Paenibacillus sp. 01T422
AGCCTCGCTACATCAAAACGGTTTGGGGAGTGGGGTATAAAGTTGATTAAATACTTCTTTTCACTTCTTAACTGGAACAAGAACATTCGAGCCAAATTATTTTTTTTGGCCGTTCTAAGCTTTTTTCTTGCCGTATTTGTTTCCTTCGTCCTTGACAATTTCATATCCATGTTTATGGGTACTAAAACAGGTTTATTATTTCTTATCATTGCGTTTGTGTTCTTCTTTTTCATGTTTACCCGTCCGATTGTTCGCTATTTAAAAACGTTGACCGGTGGACTTATGTCTATCGCTAATGGGAATTTGGATTGTCGAGTTCCTTTGTTAAGGCAGGATGAGCTGGGAGATGTTGCGCGAAATATTAATTATATGGCTGACCAGCTGCAGAGCATGATGAAGAGAGAGCGTCAGATCGAGACATCGAAAATGGAACTTATCACTAATGTCTCCCATGATTTGCGCACGCCTTTGACAAGTATGATTGGGTATTTGAATTTGTTGAAAATGGATGATTACCAAAACCTTGATGAGCATAAACGGTATATTAAC
>NZ_JBFTQB010001569.1:0-549 GCF_056398785.1 Paenibacillus sp. 01T422
TCTCCACCCTGCACCCTCTCGGCCCGGTGCTCCAGTGTATAGTGCTTAGCTTCCGGATGCTCCAGCGTCACCTCGCCGCCAGCGATCCCGCTCGGATACGGGTACTCGTCGTAGAGCCACACCTGCAAATTGCGGCGCTCGGCCGCTTTAACCGCTACGCGAACTTTTTGAAACCAGGCATCGGATAAGTAAGGTATCTGAAGTCCCTGTCTCGCACAGACGAAAAATCCCCCCAAACCCTTATCTGCCATCTCATCAATCTGATAACGAATCTGCTCATCGTCCATTTCCCCATTCCAGAACCAGAACGGATGAATGCGGTACTCCGCTTCCGGCTGTGCAAAAGACTGCATATTAAACTGGGCCATGCAAGCTCATCTCCTCGGCAAGTTCATATATATAAAATATTGCTTTCATCTATTTAAACACTATAAAGGAAGTTACTTTGCCCTAACAATCGCACTATTTTGACGCGCATAATTCTCACTGCAACTATCTTGTCCGGTTTGCACATCCTTGCGAAATCATGCCAATACGCCCCCCAAATAC
>NZ_JBFTQB010001570.1:0-548 GCF_056398785.1 Paenibacillus sp. 01T422
TTCTTATCATTGTGATCACCTCCAAGTTTTTTCCATGGGAAAAATCGGGAGGAAGACGTTTGCCGCCCGCCATCCTCCCGACATGTAAAATTTTAATTTAAAATTTTTCTGGCAATGATCGCAAGATCTGCGATATCAATTTGGCCATCACCATTCAAATCTGCTTTTTTGTACAAGTTCCAATTAGCATCCCGATCATTTTTGCCATAATAAGAAGCCACAATAGCCAAGTCACCGATGGTAAACTTATCGTCACCATTCATATCCTCTGGCACGCGTGTATTCACTGATGCAAGGAAGCCTTGCAGAGCTGAGTTCAGTTCTGTCACAGCTTGATCTACTTGAGATTGCGTAGATGCTGCGTCACTTGCGATCTGACTAGCTGCGTGAATCGCCGCCTGCAGAAGTGCTTTAGCGCCTGCAGGATACTCGCCGGTTTTGGTGCCTTCCACGGCTGCATCATGCGTCGATTGTGCTTCTGCTATCAAAGAATTAAGTGCTGCTTTATCCACTGTGCTATTGATTGCGTTTTTGAACGTTTGCAAAGC
>NZ_JBFTQB010001571.1:0-548 GCF_056398785.1 Paenibacillus sp. 01T422
TCACGCGGCGTTGCTCCGTCAGACTTGCGTCCATTGCGGAAGATTCCCTACTGCTGCCTCCCGTAGGAGTCTGGGCCGTGTCTCAGTCCCAGTGTGGCCGTTCACCCTCTCAGGTCGGCTACGCATCGTCGCCTTGGTRRGCCGTTACCYCACCAACTAGCTAATGCGCCGCAGGCCCATCTTCAAGCCACAGATTGCTCCGTGTTTTATGATTCTCTCATGCGAGAAAACCAGTTATCCGGTCTTAGCTATCGTTTCCGATAGTTATCCCAGTCTTAAAGGCAGGTTACCTACGTGTTACTCACCCGTCCGCCGCTAGCTTATCCCGAAGGATAAACCCGCTCGACTTGCATGTATTAGGCACGCCGCCAGCGTTCGTCCTGAGCCAGGATCAAACTCTCCATAATAGTTGACGATTGCTCGCCTTTATTCTGAATGCTTAATAGCTCATTGACTTGCTAGCGAGATTATAAATAATCTCTTATTTTTGAACGATTTCTCGTTCGTGCTTACTCACTCGTTGTTCAGTTTTCAAAGATCAATTTCTT
>NZ_JBFTQB010001572.1:0-548 GCF_056398785.1 Paenibacillus sp. 01T422
GCAATACAGACGGCGATGCGAAAAGCTGGATGCTGAAGGGCTCGAATGACGGCAAGAATTGGACCGTATTGGATCAAAGAACGAATGAAACTTTTGCATGGCGTTCGTATACTCGGCCATTTGCGATACAAACTCCAGGGAAATACGAATACTACAKATTAGAAGTTACGGAGAATTCAGGAACGGTCTCTACTTCACTAGCAGAAATCGAGCTCCTGGGTTACCCAACTCCACCTGTAAATGACGAAACAGCAGTAGCAGAAACGGTTAAAGGCCTGGATTTAGGCAACACCAGCGCTGTGACAAGGAAGTTGACGTTACCTAGCGGCAACTTTGAATTTGGCACAACCATTACATGGGTAAGCTCTAATCCAACCGTTGTTTCTAACGAGGGGAAAATTCTGAAGCGTCCGGAAGTCGGGCAGCCCAATGTGAGCCTGACATTGACCGCAACGGTGAATAAAGGCAGCGTAAGCGCCACGAAAGTCATTACGATAACGGTGCTTGCTCTTAATGAAACAGATCTCAGCTATGACGCTGGCATTGAT
>NZ_JBFTQB010001573.1:0-547 GCF_056398785.1 Paenibacillus sp. 01T422
CACTTATGGGGGGAAAGCAATGCGTATTCGCAATGACCGATTTCCTGGCGGGGTTCACAAAGCCCTGACCCTTCGTTATGATGACGGAAGAGTGCATGACCGTAGACTCGTGGGGACGTTAAATGAATACGGGATCAAAGGAACATTTCACTTGAACAGTGGTTTTTTGGGCAAAGTAGACTACATTACAGCGGAAGAAATTGCTTCTCTTTTTACAGGGCATGAGGTATCAGCGCATACGGTTGATCATCCCTTTCTGGAGCAATCTCCGACTGACCAGATCATCATGGAAATTATGGATGACCGCAGAGCGCTAGAGTCGCTAGTTGGCTATCCCGTTAGGGGAATGAGCTATCCTTTTGGAACACACAGTGATCGTGTAGTTTCGGTTCTTCCTTCTCTCGGTATTGAATATGCGCGAACCGTAGCCAGTCATGGGAAATTTCTACTTCCGGACGATTTTCTTAGGTGGCACCCTACCTGTCATCATAAGCAGATGCTGGAGTACGGGGAGCAATTTGCCAAACTCGAGCAGAGGCACACACGC
>NZ_JBFTQB010001574.1:0-547 GCF_056398785.1 Paenibacillus sp. 01T422
GATTGCAAGCATTACGTTCGATAAAGCAGAACCCATAAATAAGAAATATAGGGATTATTATCTTCCCGAATCGTTCGATAGTCCCTTCCAACAATATACAGGGAGAGATGAAACAGCAGAAATTAATAAGGTGAAGAGCTACTCTTTGATTGATTCCAAAGAAGATCTAGAATCCTTTAAACGTGCAAGTGCTCAAAGATTGAAATTTGCTCCTGATCAGAGTAAGGTTCAATTTGCGGTTACATTTAAAGATAACAGAATCACCAGACCAGATCTGTTGGCCAAAGAGTATAACCTGAATCTTTCTCAAATTTATGCTTCAGGGATTAAAGAGAATGGGGAAGAGTATACGGTTAGTTGGTATAATACTGAGATGGAAGTAATGTCATTGATGGGCCTGAAAGAGTCCAGATTTATGGCATTCGGAGTTACGGAATTAGAGGGCACAGCATACGTAGCCGATTTACAGAAAATGAGTCAAATGGCCAATGTTGATGTGATTGAAATCGAGAGTGAGAACGATAGGCAGATTCCTACTGGTGTACAC
>NZ_JBFTQB010001575.1:0-546 GCF_056398785.1 Paenibacillus sp. 01T422
CCCAAGTGTACCTGCAGCAGGGTCGTTACACTTCTCACCTGGTAAAGGATCAATTAGTTTTACCATAACATTAATTAATGGTCTGGGTGTAAAATATTGACCGGCTCCMGACTTCTTTTCGTTTGCGTTTTTCTCTAAGAGTCCTTCATATAGATCTCCAAGACCTTCCTCACGTGCACTATACCAGTCCAATTGATTTATGGAATCAATAATGATCTCCAAGTTCTTTGGCTGTTTTATATTTGAAGAAGCATTTGCATAGATTTGTTGAACAAGATTATTTCCTTTCGTTCCAAGTTCCAACAAGGCTCTTTTGTAATGATTAAACAGCTCTATTCCTTTTTTAGAACCTAATTCGTCCCAGCGAAATTCCGCCGGGATAGGTTCTTCTCGATCTGTCTCTTTCATCATTTTTAAAAAGAGAATATAAGTAAGCTCAGTAACGTATTCGTGGTAAGTGATTCCGTCATCGCGTAGAACATTACAAAGATTCCAAAGCTTCTGTACAATTTCCTGTGTGTTCATTTGTTTATGCATCTCCCCGGT
>NZ_JBFTQB010001576.1:0-546 GCF_056398785.1 Paenibacillus sp. 01T422
GCAACGGACTTTGACTCCGTCATGCCAAGGTTCAAATCCTTGATCCCCAGTTTCTTACATGAGTCATTAGCTCAGTTGGTAGAGCACCTGACTTTTAATCAGGGTGTCGTAGGTTCGAATCCTACATGACTCACCATTTGCCTTATTTAGAAGATGCGCGTATGGCGGAATTGGCAGACGCACTAGACTTAGGATCTAGCGGGTGACCGTGGGGGTTCAAGTCCCTCTACGCGCATTAAATCCTCAACAGTATTTATACTCTTGAGGTACCCTGCGGAAGTGGCTCAGCGGTAGAGCATCGCCTTGCCAAGGCGAGGGTCGCGGGTTCGATCCCCGTCTTCCGCTCCATTTTTAAGCGCCCTTAGCTCAGCTGGATARAGTATTTGACTACGAATCAAAAGGTCGGGAGTTCGAATCTCTCAGGGCGCGCCATTTTTTTAAGTTATACGGTATCGGGATGTAGCTCAGCTTGGTAGAGCACCTGCTTTGGGAGCAGGGGGTCGCATGTTCAAATCGTGTCATCCCGATAGACACGCGGGTGTAGTT
>NZ_JBFTQB010001577.1:0-546 GCF_056398785.1 Paenibacillus sp. 01T422
CATCGTCTCCACGAATCCCTGCTGTAACGCTGATTATCATCGCTAACGCAGGCTGAACGCTCCGAAAGTCGTCGCGAGCGTCCAAAAACAAGCTTAACGACGAGGCGATGCCCCATCGTCTCCCCGAATCCCCGCTGTAACGCTGATTATCATCGCTAACGTAGGCTGAACGCACCGAAAGTCTTCGCTAGCGTCGTAAAACAAGCTTAACGACGAGGCGATGCCCCATCGTCTCCATGAATCCCTGCTGTAACGTTGATTATCATCGCTAACGTAGGCTCATAATTACTACGGGGCGCCTCTTTGACGCCTCTATATTGTACTTTCTGCAATCAAAAAGGAGGTCCACGCCTCCAATCTCACAGCTCATTGCACAAAGTACAATGATTTTACCGAAACCTCCTGATATTCACGACTTTTAGTGAAAAGTATTGCACTTTGTACAACATAGAGGAGGCTGAAGCCGATTTATCGCAAAAATGTTGTACTTTATACAACATAGAAAGCTCGTCAGGCTGAATGCCTGACGGGCTTTTCTGCATGTTC
>NZ_JBFTQB010001578.1:0-544 GCF_056398785.1 Paenibacillus sp. 01T422
CTCTAAGCTGGCATAGAGTTGTTTCTTATCTTGATCATTCAATCGGAATGAGGGTGTTGCTTTGCTTAGATATGCCGTCTCGCTCGAGACTGCAAGAAACACGTGCCGGCCAGCTTCATAATATCGCTGCCACAATGTTTTATCCGTCTGGTGCAGCAAATGGCCTAATAGAGGCAACTTGTCTGTTGATTCCCCGATGGCCATGAAAATAGAAGTTTGAATCTCTTCTCCCGCCTGCTTCATTATGCGCTCCTGTTGTTGACAAACAAGCCTTGGAGCGACCTCCGCTCGCGGGCTATTTAAGATAACAATCCCGTATAACTTCGATCTGTACATATAGGTAATAAGTTGACGTGCCGATTCAGGCGAATACAGCGACGAAATCGTATCATCGATCAAAGTGGCCGACAACTGCTTGATGCTATTTTTGGCAATCGGAGAAGTTGATTTCACAGGCAACCACGCGATAACAAAAGGAGAATACCAATAATTGTCGCTTTGGAATTCAAAGAGATGTTGAAGTTTTCCCTCATCGGCCACAGCA
>NZ_JBFTQB010001579.1:0-543 GCF_056398785.1 Paenibacillus sp. 01T422
AACAACATGATGTAGGTCCCTTTTTGCTTAAGTACTCTATGAATGTTGTTGTACATGGATTCTAAATCGTTTATCCAAATATGAACGCCATTTGATGTGTATACAAAGTCATATGCATTAGAGCTAATTTTAGCTAATTTCATCGTATCGTCGCAAATGAATTCGATATCCCAATCATGATTTTTAGCGATATTGTAAGCGTTCTCTAGTTTCTCCGAAATAATATCACATGACGTCACCTTTGCCCCCATTAATTGAAAGGCAAAGACGGCATGATTATCGCCACTTGAAGGAACCAAAACCCGTTTGCCATTCATATCTGGTATAGCTTCCTGAATCATGGAATACGTCATGCGATGAAAGGCCGACTCAGGAGAATTACTAATTTTTGTTATGGCTTCATCTGTTCGGTACTTTTGATACCAGGTATCGGACCACTGATTCCATTGATCTTTGATGACAGTGTTGATGATATTCACTCTTAGCTTCACTCCCTCATTGAAAACATCATTCCTGCAAAGATTCATTTTAAGTATGCAGTTG
>NZ_JBFTQB010001580.1:0-542 GCF_056398785.1 Paenibacillus sp. 01T422
CTTCATTTTTGCTGCTTATAAGCTTTTCGAACATTTCCATTTTCACCCCACTATGATATATGACAAGTCCAGGTAAACGTTTGTCATGCAAAAGTAAAAAAAAATTTACCGGACGTGCCACATTCATAGTATGCAAGCGTAGAAATGCGTAGAATTGAAAAAACCTCTACATGATCTCGAATGAGTTCATGTAGAGGTTTTGTTTGGTTAAGAGGGGATGAGGTTTATTTCAAGCCCATCTCTTTGTTAGCATCACGAACGATATTGAAATCTTCATCTTTAGCTACAACATAACCTTTATGTGTGTAAACATCAAAAATGATTTTTTGGCCTTCTGGATCGCTACCAAGTGCTAGGAAAGCGTCTTGGATTTTCTTTTTCCAAGCTGCATCCATATCGGAGCGAACAGCGATCGTATCGTTAGGGATTTTGTCAGAGAAAGCTAGAACTTTCGTTTGTTTGAAAATGTCTGGGTAATCTTTGATCATGTTCGTACGAATATCTTGGAATACACCTACAGCATCAACTTGACCGTTAAGAAG
>NZ_JBFTQB010001581.1:0-542 GCF_056398785.1 Paenibacillus sp. 01T422
GTACAAGGCATCCTCTGTATTTGTTTTTAATTGTTCCAAAATGCTTGAAACGTTTGCACCTTTTTGGGTTACGGTTCTTGATAATTTGCTGCCTTTTTCCGTAACCGGAATATACAATGTCACTTTATATTGGTCTTCGTTTTCCTTGCGAATCCCAATGATTAAAGGAATGTCACGTTTATCTATTTCTTTAATATCCCAACACCCGCTGAGAAGAATCAACGACATAAAAACGATAACAGATAAAAAATGCCTATTTTTTTTCATATGCCAACCCCCGCTTACCAGCAAAAACACCATAAATTAAAATGGTAAATGGAAGAATAACTATCGAAAAAACATTAGCACCTGCTCCCCATAAAGCAGTTTTTTCTATCCAGTCCAGATTCGGAATAGATAAGGCGAATATTAATGTGAGCATTGAAAAGGCGCTAATCCAATAAGAAGCTTTGCCTCTCTTCCAATTGAATAATTTCTGTGTGATTTGACCGATCATCCATAGTAGAACGGCATTTAATATAACTGTGAACCCAACCAATGAC
>NZ_JBFTQB010001582.1:0-541 GCF_056398785.1 Paenibacillus sp. 01T422
GGACACTATTGTACCGGAGACAGGACACTATTGTACCGGAGACATCCCTGCAGCGAATTGTTGAGCTGCAGCTTCGGGAAGAAGATCACCAGCAAGAAGAATTCGACTTGCTCGTGCATCTTGTTCTTCTGCATATGCTGCGCCAGCAAAAAAACAGTGCGCCGTCGCCGGTCTCTCATAGGCACAAACAGCTCATCCACAAAGTTATGGATGAGCTCCGCGACCAAATTGGCGAAAAGGCAATAACCGTAGCAAGCCTCGCTGAGAACGTCAATGTCTCTCCGCGCTATTTAAGTCAACTGTTCATGACATACACCGGTTATTCCTTAAGGGAATACATTACGCGAGTCCGTATGGAACGAGCACGATTTCTCCTCTCCGAGACCACAATGAATATAACTGAGGTTTCAAGCGCACTTGGTTTCACTGACGTATACCATTTCAGCAAAATGTTCAAGTCTCACAATGGAGCGCCTCCGTCCCGCTTCCGCTACAACGGACGGCCAGCCAAAAGCAACTATGGCGATTCCAGGCCTAGGCA
>NZ_JBFTQB010001583.1:0-541 GCF_056398785.1 Paenibacillus sp. 01T422
CCCCAACATTCTCCGCTATTGGAAGGATAGACCGTGCGAGCCAGACTCGTTTGCACTCCTCCAGCTAGCAGAATATCCAGATAAGGGGTCTGTGCCTCGCGGATGAATGTTCCCGCACCATCAATACCTAGAATAATGACTCTTTTGATAGCCTTTTTTGATGCCATAGCCCGCTCACTCCCCGTTTTAACCTAAATCAGGTAAATCCGTCAATGTGATTACCGGTTCCTCCGTATGATGAAGCTCGAAAACGATGATTTCATTGCTGCCCTTCCGCAGTAACGGCGCGGGTACATACAACGTACGCTGTGGCCCTTTTTCCCAGTAGCGCCCAAGATTGAAGCCATTAATCCACACAACACCTTTGGACCAGCCGTCCAAACGGATGAAAGTGTCCCCGGCCTCTTCAACGTGAAACTCCCCGCGATAGAAAGTCGGGCGCTCCTGATCCTGATCCTGCACATCCCCCACCTGTAAGCTCTTCGCAGAACTCACGAACGGAATGGCATCCGTATTGTCCAGTGGCAGTGGATAAATGGTC
>NZ_JBFTQB010001584.1:0-541 GCF_056398785.1 Paenibacillus sp. 01T422
GCTGAATACCGCTTTGCTTGCCTTCTACATCAACGGCATGAACAAGAAACTCATCACAGTATTGCTCTAGAAACCGGATATTATCTTCGTTCAGCTCAAAGTCACTCAATTGTTTCCATTGGTTGGTTGCCACGAACCACTTGCCGTCCTTCTCTTTGCAGCTCAAATCAATAACTAATCGTTTCTTGCCAACCTCAGCTACTATTTTATCCAGATTTTCCTGATTAAGTTGTCCGTCTCGGAAAATGTAGGACGTCACAATGACGTGGGATGCGCCGCGGTCCAAATAATACTTGGCATTCTCGGCGTGAATGCCGCCACCGATTTGTAGACCGCCCGGATATTCCTGAAGCGCGCTAATAGCTTCATCCTGATTCTCATCCCCGAGCATGATGACATGCCCGCCTACTAATTGATCTTTTTTGAACATTGCGGCATAATACTTGGAATCATAAGAAGATACAAAATTTTCAATAATAGCTTTTCCCTCTGTGCCTAACGTTTCACCAACAATTTGTTTCACTTTCCCACTATGTAGATC
>NZ_JBFTQB010001585.1:0-538 GCF_056398785.1 Paenibacillus sp. 01T422
GCTTAGCTCCAGTGGGATGGAGCATTCGCTGCCGGCTTAGCTCCAGTGGGATGGAGCATTCGCTGCCGTCAAGTGGACGCAGAAGGATCTAATTACTCCAATCTTACCTCCAGGAGCACTGGCCACCGGCTAACGGACTGAGATAGCTCTATTCGCTGCTTTTGGGATAGATTTTGCATCTAACGGACCACGAGCCGCTATTGACCATGAAATTGCCTACGAAGGAAATGAAATCAATAAATAGCGCCTCCTCAGTCCGATAGCACCTCGAATTCAGCCGAATTAGACGGAATAGYGGCTTCTGAGTCCGTWACAAAAAGTAGCTACTTGGGAGGGCTRATGAATGAGCGGCAATGGGTGGGATTCGTGGTACTTTAACTAGTTGGCGACAGTGGCGGTGTTTTTGCTCTTACCGCCARMTTAGCTCCWGTGRGTTGGAGCAYTCGCTGCCGWCAAGYGGACGCAGAAGGATCTAWTTACTCCAATCTTASCTCCAGKAGCWCTTACCACCGGCTAACGGACTGAGATAGCTCTATTC
>NZ_JBFTQB010001586.1:0-537 GCF_056398785.1 Paenibacillus sp. 01T422
ATATTGAATTCTTTTATAACCGCAAACGAATTCATAGTGCCATCGGCTATGTGTCGCCTGTTCACTTTGCGGCGACCTTTGTAGAAACCGCGTAATCGTCACTTAATGATGTGTTTACTTTCTTGACAGAGGTCCACACGAGCCGCTATCGGCCATGAAATTGCCTAGAACAGCAATGAAATCCATAAATAGCGCTCCCTCAGTCCGATTGACCCCAAATTCGGCTGAATTAGGCGGAATAGCGGCTTCTGAGTCCGTAACAAAAAGGTAGCTACTTGGGAGGGCTGACGAATGAGCGGCAATGGGTGGGATTCGTGGTACTTTAACTAGCTACTTGGGAGGGCTGATGAATAAGCGGCTATTGATGGGATTCGTGGTACTTTAACTAGTTGGCGACAAGTGGCGGTGTTTTTGCTCTGGCCGCCAGCTTAGCTCCAGTGGGATGGAGCATTCGCTGCCGTCAAGTGGACGCAGAAGGATCTAATTACTCCAATCTTACCTCCAGGAGCACTGGCCACCGGCTAACGGACTGAGATA
>NZ_JBFTQB010001587.1:0-536 GCF_056398785.1 Paenibacillus sp. 01T422
TCTCGCTGGGTTTTGTGAATTTGTTAGGGGCTGGTGAGGTGGTAGTTGGCTATATGGTGAATAGTGTGATGGAATGGTGCAGTGCTGGCTTGGTAAAGTAGCTAACACCAACCCCTGACGAGAATGGTGCAGTGCTGGCTTGGTAAAGTAGCTAACACCAACCCCTGACGAAGTTTACTCGTCAGGGGTTGACTTGAAGCTTCTTGGAGCCTAGGCTCTTACGAAGGCTCTCTTAGAGCGGAACTACAGGCCGCTATTTCCCGGAAAAAGCGCATTTCCCACGTGTAAGGGGAACTACGGTTCACTATTTTGCCGATTTCACTCGGAAAACCTGCCATGTGGGCATATAAGACCCTGTAGTTCCGCACAGAGAGGAATTAGCTCATTTTCCTAAAAATAGGGGACTCCAGTTCCCCGTCCAGTTCCCCTAGCGATGATCTCGCTGGGTTTTGTGAATTTGTTAGGGGCTGGTGAGGTGGTAGTTGGCTATATGGTGAATAGTGTGATGGAATGGTGCAGTGCTGGCTTGGTAAAGT
>NZ_JBFTQB010001588.1:0-535 GCF_056398785.1 Paenibacillus sp. 01T422
GATGTTAAACAGGCAAGTGTAGATGTTAAACAGGCAAGTGTACCTG
Organism: Paenibacillus sp. 01T422; assembly: GCF_056398785.1. NCBI lineage: Bacteria > Bacillati > Bacillota > Bacilli > Caryophanales > Paenibacillaceae > Paenibacillus > Paenibacillus sp. 01T422. The sequence continues at coordinate 47 of NZ_JBFTQB010001588.1, forward strand.
TATCGGTGAAAAGCGATATTGTTGCTGTAGACAAGTTGGAAGCTGGGGAATCAGAAGCAACGATTTCTACAGGTGCTAATGCTTATGCGGTAGCAGATCTGACTGTAACGGATAACTATGGTGTTGAGTACGACAAAGATGAAGCACCGGCATATAACTATTTGATGGGTCTGGCATTCTCTGCGGATCATGTTAAAGGAAAAGTAGAGATTAGTGCTGACGGAACAATCAAAGCTGATACCGGTACGACTTTTGATTTGATCATCACATCGCCAAATGGCAAGTCGACTGTAACATCGGTAATCGTGAAGTAACTCTTCTAAAAAAGAAGGCCCTTCGGGGTCTTCTTTTTTGCGTTTTTCCTAGTGTGAGCACGGATAAAGCTAGCCTTGGAAAATACTTGTCAATGAATTAATAGCGAGATAATAGTATACTAAGTCATGTAGACGAGGTGATAGACAAAAGGCTATACGAAAATGATAGCAAAGT
>NZ_JBFTQB010001589.1:0-533 GCF_056398785.1 Paenibacillus sp. 01T422
GGATTAGGGAGTTTTATTTTTAAATTAAATCTACAAGATGACATCATCATTTCATAGAAAGTCATCATCTGCGTGTATGCCAATTTGATTTAGAAAGTCGTAAGCTATTATTAAGAAAGGAGGCTGATCTAAATACGATTGTCTCTATATTCTAATGATTGGCAGGAGGATGCTGGCCAAGTTTTACGAGACCAATTGATCCTGATGTGGTAACTTATGAGAAGGACACTAGGTATAATGTACCACTGGATAACATGCAAACGGAAGGCTACGGATATTTGCGTTCTAGTGTTGAATAAATCTGGAGGTAAAGTGTGATGTACAAATTGTTGCTTGTGGAGGATGAAGAGTTAATCAGGAATGGCATTAGGCGATTAGTTCCGTTTGAGAAATTTAACATCACTGAAATTATAGAGGCGGGAAATGGTGAGGAAGCGCTTAAGCTTTTCCTTGCTCATCGTCCCGATATTGTCCTGTTGGATATTAATATTCCGAAAATGAATGGACTCGATTTTGCTAGAAAAGCCAAAGAG
>NZ_JBFTQB010001590.1:0-527 GCF_056398785.1 Paenibacillus sp. 01T422
TTCTTTCACACTCCCTAGAACGGTGCGTTGAGCATGCAAAGCTAGAAAAACAACATCGCTTCTCTCGTCCACTGGCATTACGAGTGGTACAGATCCTCTTTGTTTCATCACTTCTAGTGGAGCAAGATTATTAATTTTTTCATAAGGGGTTCCATTGTAATTGGAAATTAATTCTTCACTGTAACACTTGGCTATTTCATTAAAATGTTGCTGTTCTAACACTTTGACATATCGCTCTAAAGAGCGTTTGGCAAGTGTTACTGTATTAAATGGATAATCAGACGAGGTTAATCCCACCTTTCTGCAAATATCAAGGAATATTTTGTGGAGATGTTTTATACGAACGGCTGGTTCTTGAACGGAATACTTGTCTTTTTTCAGATAAACAGAATCAATAGTTTGCTTTATTGATGGGTATTCTTCCAATAGAAATTGAAAAGCACCTGTAAACTTGGGAGAATCCCCATTCGGAAGCAATTTTCTCTCGTACTTTACAAGTGTTTTATTGGGTATAAGGCCCCTAAACC
>NZ_JBFTQB010001591.1:0-527 GCF_056398785.1 Paenibacillus sp. 01T422
AAGAACACCAAGTGTTGGTGCATATGTACCGGCTTGTGTAAAAATTCCCGCGTACTTCTTATGTCTTGCTTCCATTTCTGCAATATCCTCAAGCAGTACATCACGCACAAAATCTGGATCATTCCCATCAATAATGAGACGCATCCCGCTTTTCATAAAAGGATCCGCTAGCTCTTCAGCTTGCTTTTCCAGTGAAAGAAGACCTTCACGACGTGTAATCGATACCCATTCTATAAAAGTATGGATGAGTTCTTTTTTAGGCATTAATTTTTGTTCGGTAAAAATAATTTTCAATAAGGTCGGAATCTTTTTCATTTCCTCTAAAGAAAACGCGATAAATAAAGCAGAAGCGGTTCCTCCGAAAATAATAAGCGCAGCTGCTGGGTTCAAAAGCGCCACCAGACTTGCCCCTTTTAACACCATCCCCACACCAACCGAAATAAGTGCTAAAACAATTCCAATCAATGATGATTTCTCCATATGCCAGACACCCTCTTTTCTATAGTAATAAAAGTTATGTATAACTC
>NZ_JBFTQB010001592.1:0-526 GCF_056398785.1 Paenibacillus sp. 01T422
CTTCCTTATCCATCGGAGTCGCGTCTCAAGGAACTTCTATCGGAAGTTGCGGAGGAGGAAGCGCTGCGGAGCAAATATTCCGAACGAGTGGGAGCACTGATTCGTAAACAGGCCGCTTTTTATGAGACGGGGACTGTTAATTTAATCATGAGTCACCTCTACGTGCTCGGTGGCCTCGAAACAGAGTCGGAACGACCGATTCAAGTGGGCGGCGCGTACACCGTAGATACATCAGCGCTGACAGCAGGGGCGCAGTATGTTGCGCTAGGCCATTTGCATAGGCCGCAAAATGTAAAAGCAGCCTCGCCTATACGCTATTGCGGATCGCCAATTGCTTATAGCTTCTCAGAAGCTGGACAAGCCAAGTCCGTAACAGTGCTCGATCTCCAGCCTGGGCAGGCTGCTGAGCCTAAGGAGATTTATCTAACCTCAGGACGCCCTCTTGTTAGCTGGAAAGCCAAAGAAGGCGTAGGGCAGGTTCACCAATGGCTGGAAGAGAAACGCGATGCTGCGGCATGGATTGACC
>NZ_JBFTQB010001593.1:0-522 GCF_056398785.1 Paenibacillus sp. 01T422
CGATAACGCTGCGATATCTGATTGGGCACAAGCGGCAGTTGCTACGTTAACCTCCAAAGGGTTCATGAACGGTTATGAGGACGGGACGCTGAAGCCGCAAGGATTAACAACGCGCGCGGAAGCATCTGCCCTCATTCTAAGAACATTGAAAGCAGGCAAATAGAAATGAAAAAGGCTCCTTCGTCTGAAAAGACGGGGAGCCTTTTTATGGTCACAGAGTCTCGTAGGCAGGTGAAGAGGATCTACAGGGCTCTATTTTGCCCAAAACAGCACTTTTAGCGGGGGAGCGGAACTGTGGTTCGCTATTTAGCCGTCTGTGCAGGTATTTGGACGAAGGAGGTGARATAAGAGCCTGTAGTTCCCTTCGCCCTATGAAACTCCGAAATTCCCCGAAATAAGGGATTGTAGTTCCCCTATTTGCGTTTACGCTTAGCTGATCCGGATTTGGAACCGCCTTTGCGTCTTCCGGCTGAACCGGATTTCTTCCGGCGTTTACGCTTCGGTTTGAACACTTCAATAGCG
>NZ_JBFTQB010001594.1:0-520 GCF_056398785.1 Paenibacillus sp. 01T422
ACTATGAAGTTTAAATCACAAGATAAGCAAAATCAACTCATTGAAAACATTACCGTTMATCATATTGTTGTWGGTGTAGACATTGCTCAAGAGRCTCATGTTGCYAGAGCGGTTAACTTCCGYGGWGTCGCTCTCGGKAATCCTTTAGAGTTCAGTAATGACGAAGAAGGTTTCAAATCCCTCGACCGTTGGATTCGCGACTTGTTAGCTTCATATAAATTATCTCAAATAATTGTTGGTATGGAACCGACTGGCCACTACTGGCTAAACCTTGCTGGGTGGCTCAAGAATAAAGCCATTGAAGCCGTACTTGTTAATCCTCACCTCGTTAAAAAGAATAAAGAAAACCGCGACAATACACGCTCTAAAAGCGACAAAAAAGATGCTTTAGTTATTGCCGACATGGTGAAAAATGGCTACTACTCCCCTGTCCGCTTCCATTCTTCTGAGTACGAGGAGCTGCGAGTGCTCATGGCTAACCGAGAAACGGTCGTTAAACGACTCGTAAGTGCCGTTAACC
>NZ_JBFTQB010001595.1:0-520 GCF_056398785.1 Paenibacillus sp. 01T422
CATAAAGGGTGTCGGCGACTTGAGCGCTGACGCTTTTTGATGTGTGCGTAATTTCAAAGCCTGTCAGGTATAAGCCTTCAGCGTGGCGTGTATATATAAAACATGTTATTGGAAGCGGTTACAACTTGTCCCATGAAGAAGCAAATCACCGATCTTATCCTCGGCCTAACATGCAGGAATAGYTATCATGTCGAAGGAGGCGGTCATATGGAACTGTCCTTAACGGATGAACAGAATATGATTCGTGCTATGGTGCGGGATTTTGCCAAAAACGAAATTGAACCTACGGCTGCTCAAAGGGATGAAGAAGAGCGTTTTGATCGTACATTGTTCGATAAAATGGGAGAGCTTGGCCTGACAGGAATTCCGTGGCCTGAAGCCTATGGGGGCATCGGTTCCGATTTCTTGACGTATGCCATCGTCGTTGAGGAACTCTCGAAGGCATGCGCTTCTACGGGTGTGATGCTGTCCGTGCATACGTCGTTAGTTTCATGGGCGATCGCCAAGTACGGGACAGAAG
>NZ_JBFTQB010001596.1:0-518 GCF_056398785.1 Paenibacillus sp. 01T422
GCTAATTTCACCGAATCGAGGGGATATCGCATATTACCGACATATTAGCTGCAGAATCTACCGCTAATCCGTCCCCTGCCACTGAGTAGGGGAGATTAACGGTAGATTTTCCAGCTATTCCAGCGTCACTGAGTAGGGGAGATTAACGGTAGATTTTCCAGCTATTCCAGCGGGAACATCCAAAAGTYACGCCGCCTCATGGAGCGGCAAAGGGTAGATGGCTTGCTTTTAATTGACACCGGCTGCTCCTGCTAATGAGTAAGCTGAGGCGGCTAAAGTTACACCCGCGCAGGAATTGGGTATGAGTAGCAAAGTGGGGGAACGGTCCTCTTGATTGCTTACTTGCAATTAACGCCGATAACTGGAGCTACTTTCTGCGATAAATCAACTTTTATCCAATTAACAGGATTAGTGCAGCTAATTTCACCGAATCGAGGGGATATCGCATATTACCGACATATTAGCTGCAGAATCTACCGCTAATCCGTCCCCTGCCACTGAGTAGGGGAGATTAACGG
>NZ_JBFTQB010001597.1:0-518 GCF_056398785.1 Paenibacillus sp. 01T422
GGATTTTACATAGTCCTTTTGATCCGAATATTGATACTATCATGACTACTCGATCCCACGGTCCAAGTGTTGAAGAAATGATACGCGCAGATATAATCTGTTTTGCAGATATACCGATCTCTGATCTTGCAATTCATATGAATAAATACAGCAGATTTGGTGTTTCGTTTAAAAGGGAGTTCTTGGTTAAAAATGGGGCAAGCCCTRTATTTTATATCGCTAATGAAGCAATTAGAAGTGATGGACGTACCTTTGGGAGAGACTATCTGGAAAGCATACATCTTTATTACGACTTTATTCTCCCGCATATTCATAACCTACAATCAGATTTGATTAAGGAGAATAATCCTGACCTTAAAGCTCAAATTGAAAAAAAAGTAGATCAAGCACTTGAAGTAGACGCATTCTTTGCCCGCTTATTTGCATATCTGAAACCATTTGATTCAAGTAAACAATTTAATGATCCAGACAATTACTATATGGAACGCGAATGGAGAATTTTTGGGAAATTAAAATTT
>NZ_JBFTQB010001598.1:0-517 GCF_056398785.1 Paenibacillus sp. 01T422
CATGTATACCGTCCAATACTACATGTATACCGTCCAATACTACGACGAAGCCACTTCTGCATGGGTTGCTGTTCCGAAGCAATACAAATCTCCAACACTAGCCAATTATAATCACATTCAATTCCCAGAAATTACGGCACAAAAGGTAAGAGTTCTGATGACTCCTAAGCCAGGCTCAAATGTTGGCGTCAAAGAACTCCAAGTCTTCCGTACCGGTGTTAAAGCTCCGGATGCTGTGAATACGCCGCCGGTCGTGATTGTCCAACAAGATACGACTGCGAAAATCCCTTTAAAAGCGAAGATGCTGGTCAATATGACAGATGACGGCTTACCTAATGGGACGCTGGATACCAGCTGGTCGCTGAAAAGCGGAGTTCAAGGCGGTCAGGCTATATTTACCAAAGATGCGGCTGGTAACACGATTGCTACTTTTAACAGACCAGGCGACTATGTAATAACACTAACGGCTACAGATGGTGAACTATCGACCAAAGTAGATGTCGCCGTTACGGTAGAT
>NZ_JBFTQB010001599.1:0-516 GCF_056398785.1 Paenibacillus sp. 01T422
CCTCTGAGATGTGATTTGAGTAATGTGTCTATTTTTAATGGTGTGCCACCACTGTGGAAATTAGTTACTATTTTGCTCGGTTTAGCCAACCGCCCAATTATACCAGTCGTTTGGAGTTGTCCATTTCTGTTCTTTTGCACCATAACCCGTATATCAAATGAGCGACCGTCATGTTTTAACAGATCAATACCTTGTTGAACAACATATTTGTTTTTATATAAGAACTTGTGAAGAGAACTGTATAAAGCATCAAAGGTTTCATAATTTCTTGAAGTAGTTCCACCTCTTAAAACAAAACCATTTTCGGTTTTAGTTATTTTATATATTCCACGACCTCCGGTGCCTTCATCTGGTTTTAAGTAAAGAGAGTCATACTTACTTATCATATTAAAGATGTTAGATTTTGTTGCTGCTTCTGTGTCAGGTAATACCTTATTTATATTGCTATATTTTTGCATGAAAATATGTTTGCCTAATTTCCCCATTTTGTATTTCACTTTTTTCATTATATCTACC
>NZ_JBFTQB010001600.1:0-514 GCF_056398785.1 Paenibacillus sp. 01T422
ATACAGGTCTTTCCGCGAACCTTTCTCCCAAACTTTATTGACCATTTTCAAATCAACCAGCGTACGCACGCCAGTGCTCATGCTGGTTTTACTCATTTCCATGGCTTCTCTCATCTCATCTAGGGTCATGGGCTTGTTTTGGAAAAAAAGCAATCCATATAGATGGCCGATTGATTGGGTTATGCCATAGAGTTCCATATTTTTGCCCATAGATTCAATGATGCGTTTGCGCGCTTTTTGAATAATCAACTCTTGTTCGGAGCTTATATTGTTTAGTTGTTCCATTCCAAGTTCACCCTGCCTTTATGTGTACAACGTTATTGTAAGAAACAATTTCGATAAAGTAAAGAAAGTCATTGAATAGGATGCTGAAGGATGGAGTAGAATTCAAATTGTTTTGTACAGTTTTTACTGTATAAACAGATTAAACGGAATTTATGGTTGACATAACCTGCTTTGGTTCTTTACACTTATAAGGCAAGAGGGCATTAACGCATACAGAAAGGAGTGAGCG
>NZ_JBFTQB010001601.1:0-514 GCF_056398785.1 Paenibacillus sp. 01T422
CTGCGGGAGGACGGGCTGCGGGAGGACGGGCTGCGGGAGGACGGGCTGCGGGAGGACGGGCTGCGGGAGGACGGGCTGCGGGAGGACGGGCTGCGGGAGGACGGGCTGCGGGAGGAGCTGCTGGTAACGGGGCTACTGAGCTACTGATGTACTGAGCAACCCGGCATCTGAATACATGATTACTTGTATTAACGCCGATTACTACTGCTACTTTCCTCGTCTGACCCACTTTAGCGCAAGTAGATGCGATTTCTACCACTAATTTCTTCAAATCCAGCCGATTTCGTCAGCCATCGACGATTTAGATGTAGTTTCTGGAGTAATTTCGTTCCCTGGACCGAATCCGCTCCGATTAACGGTAGTTTTGGACCTCTGTCAAGAAAGTAAACACATCATTAAGTGACGATTACGCGGTTTCTACAAAGGTCGCCGCAAAGTGAACAGGCGACACATAGCCGATGGCACTATGAATTCGTTTGCGGTTATAAAAGAATTCAATATACCGAAAAATGGC
>NZ_JBFTQB010001602.1:0-511 GCF_056398785.1 Paenibacillus sp. 01T422
ACTATAAAAGTTATGTCACCTATGCGCTGCAGCAAAAGCTCATGACCAATCAGACAGGCGGCAAATTCGGCGGTAACGTGAATGTGACTCGTAAAACGCTGGCACTGGCTTCCTATGCAGCGCTCCAGCTTCATCTGACTACGGCTAAGCCTGCTAAAGCTTCGATCGCTGAAATAAAAGTAATCGGCAAGAATAAATTAACCGTAAGGTTAAACCGTGAAGTTGACAGCAATAAAGCTGTTTTGAACGTGACGAAAATGGGTTATCTAGATTCGGACAACAAACCTGTCAAATTCGAACCGATCACCACATGGTCTGATGACAGCACGACAGCTACGCTTGAAATGAGTGATGATTTAAAATTTGCACAATATCAAGCCATCCTAAGTGGCGTGGATGTTGATAACGGAACGATGAGCTTTATAGCTGAGAATGAACGGGCAGCTAAATTTGAGTTTGTTACAAACACGGAGAAATTGCCATGGTCTAAGGCGCTTATAACGTATAAGGC
>NZ_JBFTQB010001603.1:0-511 GCF_056398785.1 Paenibacillus sp. 01T422
TAGTGACGAAGCTTACAACCCCGATAAAATCTTTGCATTAGCAGCTTAACATAAACCTTATCTCACGCAAGTTGGCGTATTCGCAGGAGACAAAGAAAGCACGGAGTATCGGGATACATTACGCAAAAAGGCTCTGACCTGTTCCGTTAGAAAGACCGACCTCCACCCCTTAGATAGATGTGACGAAGGAATGATAGGGCGCTTGACCCGTTGAGACATGGGAGTGAAAATCGCTAAGGGCACCGTGGAGAATACGTGCAGCATTTGGAATGAATTGGGTGATTCAACTCCACCTCTGTTCCCGCATGCCTTTTTAACGACACATCCTTAAATATCTCGCTATCTTTCATTCATCATCGATATCTAAGGGATGAAATCCTGCGAATAGACGAGCTTGCGTGAGGAAATTAAATCATACCGAGGGAGCTTAATTGCCGTAGTCGAGACTACATCCCCGGCCCTTATGCCTCTTCTACCACTACAATATTATTTGTAAATCATATGCCCTAAC
>NZ_JBFTQB010001604.1:0-511 GCF_056398785.1 Paenibacillus sp. 01T422
GCTCCGATTGACTCTTGATTTCGTTGAAATCTCTATTTAGCTTAGTACTTACGGTTAGGCAGAGCGTCAATCGCTTTTTGACCTGAGAATACATCTTCATTGGATTTAATCCATTTTGGAACCTGTTTTCCTGCTTTCAAGTCTTTAGCTGCTTGGAACAATTGAGGCCCGAGAAGTGGGTTACACTCAACTACCGTATTCAACTTGCCGGCTTTAACAGCTTCGAAAGCTTCTTTAATACCGTCAATGGACACGATTTTCACATCTGTACCTGGTTTTTTTCCAGCTTCTTCAATCGCTTGAATCGCTCCTAATGCCATGTCGTCGTTATGAGCGTAAACGCCTTGGATATCTTTACCTTCTGGGGATTTCAAGATCGCTTCCATCACTTGTTTACCTGTTGCACGGTTGAAATCACCGCTTTGCGATTTCACGATTTTAATGTTCGGGTGATTTTTCATTTCATCGTCAAAGCCTTTTTTACGATCCGTTGCTGCGCTCGCACCAACTG
>NZ_JBFTQB010001605.1:0-509 GCF_056398785.1 Paenibacillus sp. 01T422
ACCCAAAGGATACACACCGTGTAAGATGCGATCCTTCAGGATGTTCATAATTTGCAAATATAAGGGCCGTTTATTACGGGATAGATTCACCGAAACGTTCACTACCTTTCTACATCGCCAACAGCTTCCGTCATCGCTCGCAGGATATCGCTTTCCGATGACATGGGCGTATCGCCAACAATGGTATGCGCGAGCATGCCGGCGGCAGCTGCAAACCCGACCGCTTTGTCAGGTGAAAATCCTTGGATTTCCCCATGTACGATTCCGCTTGTGTAGGCATCTCCAGCACCAATTCTATCATAGATAGAAAATGTGAGCAGATTAGAAAAGGTAAACACTTGATCTTTATAAATAAATCCACGCAAGGAATGGGTATTGTCACTGTTGATGTGACGATGTGTTCCAGCAATGACAGCGATCTGATACTTGTCCGCAACCGCTGGAATCAGCTCAATCAGCTGAGCTTGACGTTCTGTTTGATCGGTATGCATGCCCAAGATGTACATGGC
>NZ_JBFTQB010001606.1:0-508 GCF_056398785.1 Paenibacillus sp. 01T422
GTTAATGATAGTCTAGTGCTTTGGCAATAATTTTATTACAGTAATAAGCACTAGACTATCATTAACTGTTTCTGAGGTGTTTTAATTGAGATATGATTTTATCCAAATTTTACGTGGGGTGGCTGCAATATGTGTAGTTTTTTATCATACAAATATTTATTTGGCTGCCTTGGGTAAAAATGAAACATCTTTTTTCAAAGTTTTTGATGTTAAATTTAGTTATGGAGCATTGTTGTTTTTTGTAATATCTGGATTTTTAATGGCACATTTGATTGTCAAAGGGTACGAGAAATTTTTCTTAAGAAGAATTTTGCGAATCTACCCTACCTACATAATTGCAGTAGTGAGTGTAGTAATGCTAAAGCTCATATTATTTAGTTCGATTACGCAATATGAATTTTTGAAATCGTTGACTTTGCTTCCTTTTGGTGAAATTCAATACACTTTAGACATTGAATGGACATTAATTTATGAGGTTTCATTTTATATTGTTTGTACTCTGTTTACT
>NZ_JBFTQB010001607.1:0-508 GCF_056398785.1 Paenibacillus sp. 01T422
CTTCTGAGCGGAACTACAAGCTCTTATTTGTCACCTATGGTAAGTTTTTCAGGTGAAATCGGCAAAATAGCGGAATATAGTTCCACTTGCATATGAAAATTAAATCTTTTAAGAGAAATAGTGGACTGTAGTTCCCCAAAACGCCTAGTCATTTAATTTCTTACAAAAAAGCTTAATCCATCAGCTTTATCAAGCTGGGATTAAGCTCTTTTAACGCTGCCGCGGCAGCAGAGGGACGTGCTTCAGATGACGTATATTCAGAATCTTAGCTTCAGCGAGAGTCCGCTCTACTTTGCCTATCGCCGTCAAACGATCGGCAATGAACAGTTTCATGGCACCTTTCATGCTCATCAAGGCGTAGAGATTTTGTTTGTACACGAGGGAAAGGGCACGTTGATTGTGGATCAGCAAAGCTATGAAGTTACCGCTGGCATGCTCTGCGTCTTCCAGCCCTATCAGCTGCATCATATCCAGGTGAGTCCCGACACGCCTTTCATCCGCTCTATTG
>NZ_JBFTQB010001608.1:0-506 GCF_056398785.1 Paenibacillus sp. 01T422
GTGCAAAGGTTCCTTGTCTCCATCATGCAATTATTTGAGGATTCCGGCCATGACGCACTGGAGGCTGCAGATATCCTGGGGCAGGTTCGAGCTTATAAAACATTAGATGAAATAAAGGTATGGTTGGCGTCGTTATGTTTGCAGCTGTTTGAACAGGTCATGATGAAGATGGCGCAGGATGTAGACTCTTTGTTAATCCGCTCTGAAGTGTATATTCTGGAAAACTATCAGAATGAGAACTTGTCGCTGAATGAAGTGGCCCAACACGTATACATGAGTATGAATTATTTCAGTGGGCTGTTCAAACAAAAGAAAGGTCAGTCCTTCATTGAATACGTTACATGGATACGCCTAGCCAAAGCGAAGGAACTGCTAACTGAGACGAATTTGAAAGCCTATGAAATTGCCGCGAAGATCGGATATGGCGATCCGCAATATTTCAGCGTGATTTTCAAGCGGCATCATGGGATGACGCCCAAAGAATATAGAGCAGCAAGTAGAGAGGG
>NZ_JBFTQB010001609.1:0-506 GCF_056398785.1 Paenibacillus sp. 01T422
ATGGTCGCCAGGTTTCTCGCAGAAGATGTGATCTCCTCGGTGGAGGCCAGCTGTTCTTCCGTAGCAGCAGCTACATGGTCGCCAGGTTTCTCGCAGAAGATGTGATCTCCTCGGTGGAGGCCAGCTGTTCTTCCGTAGCAGCAGCTACAGACTGTGCTGTTCCTGATGTTTGCTGTGCAACAGAACCGACATTGGCAACCGTTGCGGCAATCTGCTCCGAAGAAGCAGCCATCTGCTGTGCAGCTGCAGCGGTTTCCTGAATCTTGCTCGCTACTTCCTGAGAAGCTTCTACGATTTGACCGAAGGCCATCTCGGCGCTGCCTACTTCCTTCAAGCCTTCCTGTACTTCCAGTAATCCAGTGTTCATAACCCCTGCAGCGCGAACAGAATCTCTTTGAATGTTGGAGATGAGTTCTGAGATACCACGCACGGAATCATCTGTCTGAGAAGCAAGCTTGCGAACCTCTCCAGCTACAACCGCAAAACCTTTACCGCTATCTCCGGCA
>NZ_JBFTQB010001610.1:0-505 GCF_056398785.1 Paenibacillus sp. 01T422
CTTTCATTTCCTCATTTGCTTTCATTTCCTCATTTGATATCCCATCAAAAATGCCGATTTGCGATAAAAACCATAATTTATCCATCAAATTCCCACCCCTCAAAATTACCAATACGACCTCTTATTATTATATTTGTTCATGTTCTCGGCCACAAACGAAAATCACCTTAGAGATGTAAAACAATTTTAGTATTATTGAACTGACAATTCCAAATTGATTGCAAATGCAAATAGTAGCACCAGAATCGTGCCATCGATGGGATGGATGGCAAGAGCTTTGTTGTCACTTGCTTGAATAAAGGCTTAATCTTTCCATATCCTTGACCTCTAACGTCCATTAATCTATTAATCTGAGTTTAGTATATGGCGAGGTTAAATAAGGTTATTTAATCTAGTCTCAGTAATTTCAAGGATGCTTTAAAATCAGAAAAAAAATAGTTGTTTAATGAAGGTTAATTACTCAACTTTCGCAGCTTAAATCTATGAACAATCCCTTGATGTAGCT
>NZ_JBFTQB010001611.1:0-503 GCF_056398785.1 Paenibacillus sp. 01T422
GCCAGTCGCCCCTGTCGCTCCCGCAGCTCCTGCACTTCCAGTCGCCCCTGTCGCTCCCGCAGCTCCTGCACTTCCAGTCGCCCCTGTCGCTCCCGCAGCTCCTGCACTTCCAGTCGCCCCTGTCGCTCCCGCAGCTCCTGTATCTCCAGTTGCCCCAGTTGATCCCGCAGCTCCTGTACTTCCAGTCGCCCCAGTTGATCCCGCAGCTCCTGTACTTCCAGTCGCCCCTGTTGCACCCGCAGCTCCTGTATCTCCAGTCGCACCTGTYGCTCCCGCAGCTCCTGCACTTCCAGTCGCMCCTGTYGCTCCKGCAGCTCCTGCACTTCCASTCGCTCCTGTTGCTCCCGCAGCTCCTGYACTTCCAGTCGCYCCTGTTGCTCCCGCAGCTCCTGTACCGCCAGTCGCCCCTGTTGCTCCCGCAGCTCCTGCACTTCCAGTCGCCCCTGTCGCTCCCGCAGCTCCTGCACTTCCAGTCGCACCTGTTGCTCCGGCAGCTCCTGCAC
>NZ_JBFTQB010001612.1:0-502 GCF_056398785.1 Paenibacillus sp. 01T422
GAAAAATGAAGATCGGTCCAACGATGAACATGATCAACGGATTACGGTATAGTCTGTATGTGAATCTTTTTTTCCATGAAGATTTTTGATATTCATCAACGGTCATCGTCCAAATATCGCCTACACCTCTGCGATCCAAGTTACCGCTGGATGCGTGATGAATGGAGTGCGTGTGACGCCACTGATGGTAAGGGACGAATGTCAGGATTCCTGTCAACGTACCCACAATTTCATTAGCCCATTTATTTTTGAAAAAAGATTTATGACAGCAATCGTGGAAGATGATAAAGATGCGTACCAAGAACCCTGAGGCAATAATGTCGATCACCAGCGTAAGCCATATAGATACGGAAAGGATTAAATATGCGAAATACCATAGTGCAAAAAAGGGAATTACCGTATTAATAATTTGCCAAACGCTGTGCCTCATATGCGGCCTTTCATAGGGTGCGATGTCAGAACGCCATCCGTTTTTATCATCATGCTTCATTCAGTTTAGAAC
>NZ_JBFTQB010001613.1:0-499 GCF_056398785.1 Paenibacillus sp. 01T422
CATCTACTATAACAAGGAAATTCTCGATAAAGCAGGCGTGAATGCGGATAACATCAAGACATGGGACGATTATGAAAATGCAGGCAAACAGGTTCTCGAAAAGACCGGGAAGCCAATGACGACGGTCGAAACGCAGGATCAGTGGAGCTTCTGGCCGCTCGTTGTTCAACACGGTTCGGATTTTCTGGATAAAAGCGGTAACGTGACGCTGGGAGACCAAGCGAATAATGACGTGCTATCTTACCTTCAGAAGCTGGTGAAAGAGAAAGTGGCCATTGTGGCTCCGGGCGGCTTTCATCATGCGGAAGAATACTATGGCTTCATGAATAAAGGCGGCGCAGCCTCGGTCTGGATGCCGATGTGGTATATGGGGCGGTTTACGGATTACATGCCTGACCTCAAAGGCAAAATTATCATTAAACCGATGCCGGTATTTAAACAAGGCGAGATGCGCTCTTCTGGAATGGGGGGGACGGGTACGGTCATTACGAAGCAATCG
>NZ_JBFTQB010001614.1:0-496 GCF_056398785.1 Paenibacillus sp. 01T422
CGGTAGAAGTTAACGTTGTTAAACAAGCTTAACGTCGACGTGAGCCCCGCTCACGATCAAAGCCYTGCTGTAACGTTGTTTTTCRACGTTAAAGTATGGGRAACGGGCCCWCGGTAGAAGTTAACGYTGTTAAACAMGCTTAACGTCGACGTGAGGGCCCCGCTCACGATCAAAGCCCTGCTGTAACGTTGTTTTTCGACGTTAAAGTATGGGGAACGGGCCCCTGGTAAAAGTTAATGTTGTTAAACAAGCTTAACGTAGAGGTGAGAGCCCCGCTCACGATCAAAGCCCTGCTGTAACGTTGTATTTCGACGTTAAAGTATGGGGAACGGGCCCCCGGTAGAAGTTAACGCTGTTAAACACGCTTAACGCCGACGTGAGRGCCCCGCTCACGATCAAAGCCCTGCTGTAACGTTGTATTTCGACGTTAAAGTATGGGGAACGGGCCCCCGGTAGAAGTTAACGCTGTTAAACACGCTTAACGCCGACGTGAGGG
>NZ_JBFTQB010001615.1:0-496 GCF_056398785.1 Paenibacillus sp. 01T422
CGACGGGATGCTAGCCGCAAAAACCGAATTGGTGGATTATGTTCATTTCCACTGGAGTCTGATAGCGATTGTGTACTCGATTATATTTCTGTCCGTCCGCGGTCTAGCGAGTTGGTTCTTTAGGGATCGCAAAGTTTTCAGGAAGGAAGCGAATGAGCGATGAGTTTACTGTTGCAATACGGCATTATCGTTTCAGTGTGGATCCTTTCATTGTTATTGATTCTCATTATCCCGCGGCAGAAACGTCGATTGGCGATGGTCGCTTTTTTGTTCAAACAGTATATTACGTGTATTTTCGGTCATGCCGTGGTCGAACTCCAACTTCTCGCCTATCCCGTAAGGGAGCTTGCCGACGTTAGCCGGACGAGCTTCACCTACGAATATATGGCCTATCCGATGACATGCGCGGTGTTTAACTCGTATTATCCGAGCCATCGGAGTGGCTGGATTCAATTCGGCTATTACGTGTTATTCACTACTGTAATAACGATAGTTG
>NZ_JBFTQB010001616.1:0-496 GCF_056398785.1 Paenibacillus sp. 01T422
CCCTAATTAGATGCATTTCCCGGCCAATAAGCCAAAAAACGATCTCACTTCATTCCAGATAACGGACGATGTGTCCGGTTCCATCTACTTAAAAGAAAGCCAATTAAGCTTACCTCTGTTCAAAGGACTGCTCGGGAGCGAACTTCTGCAGCCTGATTCTCGGGGTTAGCTCTCAATCAACGGCTTACCCTCCCTGTCAAGAAGCACTGCGTACTCTTCTCCGTCAAAGCATTTTTACGTATATGTACCAGTTATTATATGCAAGATAGTGTTCATATGCAAGTACGCGCCCCTCAAATCACGCATTTTGCCAGTTGACTCACGTAGTAAATAAGCGTATATTTTGTTTAAACAATTTAAACATTAATTTATATAAATATTTTATTGTTTAACATTTAGATCATATAATTAACCGAAAGGAGAGTTTCAATGGACGATGACTTGATGGCTTATACCAATCGTTTTCGGACAACGTTTGAAACAGCCCATCGCAAAA
>NZ_JBFTQB010001617.1:0-494 GCF_056398785.1 Paenibacillus sp. 01T422
CCTGTTTCGTCAAGCATCGGTTGTTGGCATGATTGCGCTCGGCGTCCATTTCGTTATTTTACTAGGTATGGTCGACTTTTCAGTAGGTTCGATTCTAGTCTTCTCGGGATCCATCATTATGGTTCTACAAGGTATTGATGGATTTGGCATTTGGTTATCCATTCCTGCAGGTATTATTGCGGGAATGCTTCTTGGTCTCTTGAATGGGGTGATTGTCGTCTACGGGAAGGTCCCCTCTTTTATTACGACCTTGGGGATGATGTTTGCCGTTCGATCCATTTCACTCTGGTACGCTTCCGGCGGTGCCCTGGAAGGCAAGTATAGCCAGTATACATCTCTAGGACATGGCTATACATTAGGCATTCCAAATATTTTATTTCCGCTTATTCTTGCCGCGATTTTGGCCCATATCGTGTTAACACGCACCTTACTTGGAAGGTACATTTATGCGGTTGGCAACAATCGTATTGCAGCCTTTTTATCCGGTACACCTA
>NZ_JBFTQB010001618.1:0-490 GCF_056398785.1 Paenibacillus sp. 01T422
CATAATTATCCAGTGTTACACCATTTTTCAAAATGATATAATTTTTATGCTTTAGTATTACTGATCTTCCCATAAATAATATCAATCCCGACTCTTTTAAACCAACTTTTTTTATATATCCTCGTAACAGATAAATCGCTCTCTCAATAAGTATAGAGAATAAATTTACTGATTTTATATTACTATCTAATTTATAATCCTTTTTCTTAATTTTTGTTATTATAAAATTTGTTACTCTAATCAAGTCATTTATATCCTTTCATTTTAATATTCTACGCAGACATAAACATATATTTACATAGTTTTTCAAAATAAGTTTTTCGTCGATTCACTTTACATTTCAGTAAAAAACTATTTTTATTTAACAATGACTTTGGATAATCTTTACAATATAAAAGAATTACTCTTATTAGTAAATTCATAATTAATGTTGGTTTACTCATAGTTTGATAATGCCATTGGGCTTGAAAGGTACCCTCTAACATAAGTC
>NZ_JBFTQB010001619.1:0-488 GCF_056398785.1 Paenibacillus sp. 01T422
TTTACTCAATTAACTCCAGTTTCTACCACTAATATCGCCAATCTACCTAATATCGCCAATCTACCTAATATCGGCCAGCTGCCGCCGATTTAGATGTAGTTGCTACCGCTATTCTCCTTCCTGCCACCGAGCAGCGCAGAATAGCGTTAGTTTTTCCCTCTACTTCAGCTGAGGCAGCAAAATAGCCGGCCACCTTAGAGCTAGGCGCCCCTGACTGGTAGCGTCCACTTGTTACTAACGCCGATTCCTACTTCTATTTTCAGCAAATGCACATCTTTTACTCAATTAACTCCAGTTTCTACCACTAATATCGCTAATCTACCTAATATCGCCAATCTACCTAATATCGGCCAGCTGCCGCCGATTTAGATGTAGTTGCTACCGCTATTCCACTCCCTGCCACCGAGCAGCGCAGATTAGCGGTAGTTTTTCCCTCTATTCAACAAATAGCCGGCCACCTTAAAACTAGGCGCCCCTGACTGGTAGCG
>NZ_JBFTQB010001620.1:0-487 GCF_056398785.1 Paenibacillus sp. 01T422
GTGCTGAAGATCCGTTGGTGAAATATCGCCATATTATTTCCAGCATTGGTGATTTTAATTTTTTTCTAATCTTTTTTATCCCTCTGGCGATTGTATGTTTCTTTTTCCTCACCAAACCTTATGCTACTTATTTTCATGAGATTTCCACGGGCATTCACCGTCTCGCTAATGGTGATTTCCAAAGTCGTGTGCACATTTCCTCGAACGATGAGTTCAGAGATATTGCGGAAGACATCAATATGGCAAGTGAGAAGCTGCAAAAAGCGGTGGAGAGAGGCGATTTTGCGGAGAGCAGCAAAGATCAGCTGGTTTTGAATTTGGCTCATGATTTGCGAACACCATTAACCTCGGTATTGGGTTATTTAGATTTTCTGCTTCAGGACAATCAATTGACCGCGGAGCAAATCAGGCATTATACAACAATAGCTTTTACCAAGTCTAAACGCTTAGAGAAGCTTATTGATGAGCTGTTTGAACTCACAAGGAT
>NZ_JBFTQB010001621.1:0-487 GCF_056398785.1 Paenibacillus sp. 01T422
GCATCATTTTTCCTCTAGTTGGAATTTCTTTGCTAATTGTTCTTACTTTGGAGCATCATTTTTCCTCTAGTTGGAATTTCTTTGCTAATTGTTCTTACTTTGGATGCACTAGTTATTCGTAGAGTACCTGCATTAAAGCAACTGCTTGGTTGATTCATTTCTTCAAAATTACATTGTGAGGTGGAGATGAGCATGAGTCAAATAACATTTCGTGTTGAAGGAATGTCATGTAATCATTGTGTAACTACGATCGAAAATTCGTTGAAACAGCTTGGGGCTCTGGGGCGGGTAAACCTGGCTGATAAAACCGTTCAAATTGAATATGAGAAATCCTCCATAGATATTAGTTCACTGAAAGAGGCTATAGAAATTAAAGGTTTTGATGTTGTTTCAACGATAAGTAACGGATAATTGTCTATTTAAAAGAGGTGAAGTCTGTTGAGAAGATTAACACAAGGGATATATGTAAAAATATGCGGTTTATTCC
>NZ_JBFTQB010001622.1:0-486 GCF_056398785.1 Paenibacillus sp. 01T422
TTGACTCATGCTCATCTCCACCTCACAATGTAATTTTGAAGAAATGAATCAACCAAGCAGTTGCTTTAATGCAGGTACTCTACGAATAACTAGTGCATCCAAAGTAAGAACAATTAGCAAAGAAATTCCAACTAGAGGAAAAATGATGCCTAAACCAATAGTAATTACTGCTACCCATTTGACCATTTTAAAATCTTTCGGTAACGCTGGCGCTCCTACTCTCTTCTCAGGTTTTCTCAACCACCACATGATAATGCCGCTAACAGCAACCATAATAATACCAAGGCAAATCAATAAACAAATGATTTGATTGACGACTCCAAAGTATTCACCTTGATGCAGTGCGATACCAATTGTTATGATTTTCGCCATGAGGCTGAAATCTTTAAATCGCTGGTCCGCTAGCACTTTTCCATTATATTGATCAATATGAAGGGTCGTTTGCTTCTTCGGATCTGCTGTTGTTGAATAGATCGTGTATACGCC
>NZ_JBFTQB010001623.1:0-485 GCF_056398785.1 Paenibacillus sp. 01T422
CCGATGATTTTCAGGATCGTTTTGAGAAACACCATATTGATATTTGATTTTTGCGCTAAATCTTCAAGCACCTGGATGACACTGGAGATTTTGCCGATCAGAAACAAGAAAATCATGATGCCTGTAAAGGCGGCCAACAAGAACGCAAACATGGGTTTCTGCTCTTTGATAATGAGCGTAAGTATCGTAACGATGAGCCCCAGGCCTACAATCTGGATGATTTCCATACGGCACACCTCATTGGAATAGGAAGATCGTTTTGATTTCTTTAAACAAATGATCGAGCATGCTGACAACCATGAAGAGCAYGACCACGAAGCCAATGACCGTGACCCAGTGTGCCATATCCTCTTTCCCCATTTGCTTAAGCACCGAATGGATCATCGCGATGATGATGCCGATGCCGGCAATCTGGAAAATGGCATTCACATCTACGTTCATTCCAGGCACCTCACTCTGTTGACAAGGAACTTCTGCCATAGGAC
>NZ_JBFTQB010001624.1:0-485 GCF_056398785.1 Paenibacillus sp. 01T422
GCATATCTCTCGTCGCTTTAGGAATCTTTTCAGCGCCTTCACCTAGTGGATTCCCTGGTAAGTTTTTCATCAATACGAACGTAAATGATGAGATCAGCCATAACGTGATAAGCGCATATAAGAAACGGCGAAGAATGARCTTGACCATATTGCTCCTCCTTAAATAATTTACAGCTCTAAGAAATTTAGAAGAGGCCGCTCCCACGAGGTGCGAACGGCCCCTTCCTTTGTTTCAAAACCTTATATTTCAAAAATTACTTAACTGAAGCCCATTTCAATTCCCACTCTTGACCGAAGGATGGAAGGATCAAACCATCGATTCCCGGTTTTTTCAAGTAAGCGCGAGTACGGAAGTAAATTGGAGCTACACCTTGATCATCCATCAGGATTTTCTCAGCATCAACCAATGCTTTCGCACGTTTGGATGGATCAATTTCTGTTTGAGCTGATTTAATTAGTTTGTCATACTCTGGGTTGCTGTAGTC
>NZ_JBFTQB010001625.1:0-484 GCF_056398785.1 Paenibacillus sp. 01T422
GTATCAGAAGGAGTGTTTGACGGTGGACATGAAGCTTCCGGTTTCTTCACGTGATAATAAGGGTCTACTGATTCGGGATCTCGTGTACAATACGCTAAAAAGCAATATTATGGAATTAAAGCTTGAACCAGGCCGTCTTATTTCGGAGAAAGAAGTTATTGAGATGCTTCAAGTAAGCAAAACGCCTATTCGAGAAGCATTGGTTTTATTAGCTCAAGAGGATCTAATTGAGACCGTTCCTCAGAAGGGGACTTATATTTCACTAATTGATCTCGGCCTTGTGGAAGAAGCCAGATTTGTAAGGGAAACGATGGAAAGAGAGATTGTGCGCAGAGCTTGTCAGGATCTGAAAACCGAACAGATTATGCAGCTGCAGCATCTTCACTCTCTCCAGGAATTATGTGTGGAAGAAAAAAACTATGAACGTTTTTTTGAATTGGATGAAGAGTTCCATAGAACTATAATTGTGGGCTGTGGTAAACCC
>NZ_JBFTQB010001626.1:0-484 GCF_056398785.1 Paenibacillus sp. 01T422
GCCGCTCGCTGGAACGTCGAAAAACATCGCTAACGTGCGTCCAACGCGCCGAAACTGAGCGTTAACGCTGRAAAACAAGCTTAACGTCCRGCGAAATGGCCAGAATTGACCCGCCGCTCGCTGGAACGTCGAAAAACATCGCTAACGTGTGTCCAACGCGCCGCAAGTGAGCGTTAACGCTGAAAACAAGCTTAACGTCCGGTAAAATGGCCAGAATTGGCTCGCCGCTCGCTGAAACGTCGAAAAACATCGCTAACGTGTGTCCAACGCGCCGCAAGTGAGCGTTAACGCTGAAAAACAAGCTTATCGTCCGGCAAAATGGCCAGAATTGGCTCGCCGCTCGCTGGAACGTCGAAAAACATCGCTAACGTGCGTCCAACGCGCCGAAACTGAACGTTAACGCTGGAAAACAAGCTTAACGTCCGGCGAAATGGCCAGAATAGACCCGCCGCTCGCTGGAACGTCGAAAAACATCGCTAACGTG
>NZ_JBFTQB010001627.1:0-483 GCF_056398785.1 Paenibacillus sp. 01T422
CCTTTAAAGGTATTGATGGCGTATCAACTTCTTTTGTTAATTCTGCATTTATTGAGTTGCTCAATGTTTACAATTTCGAATATATTCGGACTAACTTGAAGTTTGTCAACTCAAGTAAGCAAATTAACGAAATGATTAAAAGAAGATTTGATTTTGAAGTAAACCAACGTAAAAATTTAGTTTCCACATAAAGAAAAAGCAGCTCTATCACATGAAGAGCTGCTTTTTCGTTCTCATTTTTATCACTAAGTTAAGTTCAAGAGCCTGAGGAGAAATTCCTTAGGCTTTTTATTGTTGCTCGTATATTGTTCACATATAATATCCCCGAGAAGAAATTCAGTTGTCTTCGATTAATAGGTATGCATCCATCATCGTATTGAATACTACGATCTGTCCGGTATCATTATAATCCATATCATTCACTTCAAGATGACTAAGTGTTTTCTCTTCGCCAGTGTCTATATGCTTTACCCTGTATTCCAT
>NZ_JBFTQB010001628.1:0-483 GCF_056398785.1 Paenibacillus sp. 01T422
TCTGAGCTAGATCCGATTGTATCCTTGCATTTGTCTGCAGCATATCGTCCATCTTCTGACCGATTAACTCAAACTCACGAATATTACTTTTGAATCGAACATCCTCCCCACCTGACATCTGCAATGAGGAGACCAATTGCTTAACGGGGCGGTTAAAGCGAACACTGAACAACACCGAAATAATAACACTCACGATCAAGGTAAGTATTAGCAAAAAAATTAATGTCAGATTAAGTTTTGAAACCTGCTTGGAAATGCTTGCACTAGGTATGATATTAAGATATGTGTACCCACTGTTCTGCCCGACTTGATAGAAGTAATAGGTATTGTCACGCAGCAAATAAGTTTTGTCTACCGGCAGCTCTGGAAGTTCTTCTCGATTAGCCAATCCTCCCGTTGAGAACAGCGGTAAACCCTGCTTGTCCAGGATAATGAAATTGGCATTTACAGAACGATGGAGCTATTCGATGCTTTCCATCGTTC
>NZ_JBFTQB010001629.1:0-481 GCF_056398785.1 Paenibacillus sp. 01T422
GCCTGGAGAATTTCTTTCATAATGTTTTTGACCGCGAATCGAAATAACAATCGATCTTGCGTCCGAACATCGGAAATTCTCGACGTTCGTAGAATCTCTATGCCTAGGACGATATGGCTCTGATCATCTCGAGTCTTACATAAAAGCGTCATTTCATTCCAATTGCTAGCCGTACCTGTGACTACTGTTTTCAACTGTTCCTTCCGCACAAAAGGCTCATACTCATCAATCTGATCCCGTAGTTTCTCCTGTTCAATCTTCGATTGATTGTCTTGTTCGATGGACGTGATCGTTCGCAACAGCACTTCCGTAATCGTGTTTCTAGAAACCGGCTTTGATAAATAATCCTCGACTTGAAGCCTTAGAGCTTGACGAGCTACTTCAAAATCAGCGTAGCCACTATGGATAAGAATCTTTCCTTCAAAAGACTCTTGCCGTAATGTTTCTATCATTTTCATGCCACTCATCACAGGCATATAGA
>NZ_JBFTQB010001630.1:0-479 GCF_056398785.1 Paenibacillus sp. 01T422
GTCGGTGACAGCATCGGAAGTGTAATTTTATGTCGGTGACAGCATCGGAAGTGTAATTTTATAAAATTGCACAAATCGGTTCGCTCCGTCCACGCCAGAAGCTTCGTATAGGTCATTCGGAATTTGCTTGAGTCCAGCCAAGAAAATAACCATCGATGATCCGAATTGCCATACGGTTAATAAAATAAGCGTCCACAACGCCGTGCTCGGATTGGTAATCCAGCCAATTCCTTGAATGCCGAACTTCGCAAGGACTTCATTGAAAATACCATCGACGCCAAAAATGTTCCGCCACAGCAAGGATACCGCGATGCTCCCCCCAATCAGGGATGGAAAATAGATCGCCGTACGATAGGCGGAAATCCCTCTCATCGCTTTATTCAACAGTAAGGCGACTAGCAGCGCCGCAGCTAGCTTCAATGGTACAGAGGCTAGCACGTAGAAAAACGTGATTTTTACGGATTGCAGAAACTTCGCAT
>NZ_JBFTQB010001631.1:0-478 GCF_056398785.1 Paenibacillus sp. 01T422
ATATCAAGACGCTCATCGAATCCGCTGTCGGCGGAAGTTTTACCGTTCGCTTGAGCGATCCGAATCAGATCATTAACAGCCAGATAGCCATCCCCATTAATATCCGGATTGGCAAGAGCAACACTGCCCTGATAATCTGCAGTTGGACTTTGGATGCCGCCGTTTGAGTCGGATAGTTTGCTACCTTGACCGATGACAAATCGCGATAAGCCATGCCCGTCTTTCGCTTTAAATTTCAGTTCAACTAAGCCGACTTTACCATTTACCCCTTCTTCAACACCTAATCGAGTCCCAATGATTCTCATTTTCCCACCTTGGTCGCTATAGAATAGGGAAGCCGTCTGGTTCAGAACCCCAAAATCTCCATGCAAATTCGGCGAACCTTCCAACTGTACAAGCGCTGGATTATAATCAAAATAAATGTCAAACCCATAAAGGTCATCTGCCTCTGCCTTGATGACTAGACTGAATACATCAC
>NZ_JBFTQB010001632.1:0-478 GCF_056398785.1 Paenibacillus sp. 01T422
GGGATAGGGATATTCTTGTCGTTTTTTTTACGACATAAATATCCCTACAAAACATGCTAGCGACAAGAAATTCACTACAAAATAAGCAATGGTGGTTTAAAAATGCTGGGAACTGAGCAATATGGTTAATAACCATATGGAAGGAGCGGATTTTATTGTATACACCTTTAATAAAGAAACGAACAGGCAGATATGGAAATAATCATTGGTTAGTTTTTAGCCCAAAGCTAAAAAGGGAAGTAAATTTATTTAGCGATCTAGAGTTGGATCAGTGGGTCATTGTTGAAACAGATCCATCAGTTCTAACATTTTGTGAACAACCGTTCGAAGCCAGTGTTGAGGGTCAAGAGGAAACCTCAATTTTCGATTTGTGGGTGAAGAAAAAGGGTGGTTCTGAATTATATATTGAAATTAAATACGATAATGACATCGAAAAGGAAGATGTAAAGAAACAGATAGCTATTCAGAAGAAATGGTG
>NZ_JBFTQB010001633.1:0-478 GCF_056398785.1 Paenibacillus sp. 01T422
GGTGTACGGTACTGGCTTTACTTTTGTTTGTCTGTCCATTACTTTTGGCAGCGCCAAATTCGGCGACGGCAACGGCATCGGCGGCAGGCACAACTTATTATGTAGATGCAATTGGGGGCAGCGACAATAACAATGGTACAAGCGCTGCAACAGCGTGGCAATCTTTAAACAAAGTGAATGCAGTAAGCTCCTTTTCTCCAGGGGATAAGATTTTGCTGAAAGCAGGTTCCGTATGGAATAGCCAAAGTCTCAGTCCCAAGGGGAGTGGCGCAACTGGAAATCCGATTGTTCTCGATATGTATGGGACAGGTAATAAGCCAATCATCAATGTAAATAAAACGGCTTTTGCGGGTGTTTATTTTGAGAATCAGGAGTACTGGGAAGTTAATAATCTTGAAATTACAAACTTTACAGGGACTTACGGTTCGGATAACTCGGGCATCTATGTAGGTGTTCATTTCCGCATCAAACATAATGC
>NZ_JBFTQB010001634.1:0-478 GCF_056398785.1 Paenibacillus sp. 01T422
GCTTCGTGTTCAGACTTATATTCAGAGCGGCAATGTTTTGTTCGAATCCGATCAGGATGAAGAATCGTTGCGCAAACAGATCGAGAATGAGATTGAAGCCGTCTTTCATATATCTTTAGCCGTGATTTTGAGAACAGCGGAGGATTTGAATCTCGTAGCCRCAAATTGCCCGTACACCGCAGACGAAATTGCCGTAGCAGAGTCTATGTCCGATGCAGAAAGCCTCTATGTAGCCTTCCTGCCTAAGGAGCCCTCCAAAGAAAGCTTAGCTCGTCTTGAAGTGTACCAGACGGAGGATGACCAGCTACGAACAAAAGGAAGAGAAATTTATCTACTGTACCGACACAGCATTCTAAAATCTAAGCTTGCCAATAACCTTCCCAAGCTCGATGTTCCTGCTACCGTGCGAAATTGGAAAACGCTGAGTAAGCTTGTTACTTTAGCTAATGCAATGACTGACTCCACGCGCCTATAGGAC
>NZ_JBFTQB010001635.1:0-476 GCF_056398785.1 Paenibacillus sp. 01T422
TCTTTGCGCATAACATGTAAGTCAGTTAATGCAAAGAAAGCCCACAAAGTCCAAGCACCGCTTGGGGTTGGGTTGACGGGCGGCGGGTGGTGGGACGCGGGTGGCGAGCAGCGGACGGCGGGTCGCGGGTCGCGGCGGGCAGCGGGCGGGCGGCGGGTCGCGGGCGCCGATGAGCGCGAACGCATTGGCTCATTGGACGAAATCCGATGAACACAGTGATTTGAAGCCGCGCCTAGCGATCCTATTGGATGAAATCCAATGAGATCGCTTCATTGTGGTGCTAAAGCGCCGGTTCGTTGGACTAAATCCAACGGGGGGCTCGAATTAGCACCAATATGAGGGGATTTTGCTGTGACTGGTTGGAATTCATCCAATGAGACTGAGGATTTATGTCGCTAAAGCGGGTTTTCATTGGAATTCATCCAATGAAATTTGAAGCGGTTGGGGGGGGGATGTAGAAGAGGGCTCTTTTACCT
>NZ_JBFTQB010001636.1:0-476 GCF_056398785.1 Paenibacillus sp. 01T422
TGCATGTACAATAGACAGAAGTGGATTAGCAAGCGAAACTTTTTTCGAAAGTTCTGAACTTTTTGCGAAGAAAAACCGTTATATGTATCGAGAAGACGGGTAATGTGGTATAGATAGATAAGACATTAGACCATTACGAGATAAAGGAACTGTGATTTCATGAAATTCATTCGACACTTATGGCTCATCGTCTTGATGATGCTCGTTGTGGAACTTACAGTGATGGTTACAAAAACAGAAGCAGCCTATCCCGTTTCGACGGATCCCATGAGGGTGAAACAAACCTATCTGGATATGATCCACATCGATCAAGCGTGGGCTGCAGCTGGAGATTCCCGTGCGTCCATTGTAGTGGCTGTGGTTGATACGGGCGTTGATCTTACTCATCCTGATTTAGTAGGTAACTTGGTAGATGGCGTGAACTTGCTTCAGCCTTCAAAAAAGCCAATTGACGATAATGGACATGGCACGAACGT
>NZ_JBFTQB010001637.1:0-475 GCF_056398785.1 Paenibacillus sp. 01T422
AGAGTTTACAACACCCGAAGTCGGTGGGGTAACCCGCAAGGGAGCCAGCCGCCGAAGGTGGGGTAGATGATTGGGGTGAAGTCGTAACAAGGTAGCCGTATCGGAAGGTGCGGCTGGATCACCTCCTTTCTATGGAGACTCGGGTCTGAAACGACCCAGTCAAGTGTGCTTAGCRCACAAATCGCTTACTCACTCGTGTTCAGTTTTGAAAGAGCAATCTTTCAATCTGCAATAAACTTGTTCCTTGAAAACTAGATAACGAAACRAAACGTAAAGTAAGAACTTAGGTAGTGCTAACCTTCGGGTTGCACGAAATTTTCAAATGATTTTTCTAGGTTAAGCTAGAAAGAGCACACGGAGGATGCCTAGGCACTAGGAGCCGAAGAAGGACGTGGCGAACGACGAAATGCCTCGGGGAGCCGTAAGCAGGCTTTGATCCGGGGATGTCCGAATGGGGGAACCCAGCTGTGGTAAT
>NZ_JBFTQB010001638.1:0-473 GCF_056398785.1 Paenibacillus sp. 01T422
ATGCTGTGCGGTGCTGGAACTTATTACTACATACACAGCAAATCGAAGCCTGTAGCAGCCGCTACGGGGCAGCAATCGGCAATGAAGGTAACAAAAATGCTGTGCGGTGCTGGAACTTATTACTACATACACAGCAAATCGAAGCCTGTAGCAGCCGCTACGGGGCAGCAATCGGCAATGAAGGTAACAAAAGGCGCCATATCTTCATCCATATCGGGAACCTCTCAGCTGGATGCAAAAGATAAGCAAAATATCGTAATACCCGTAGACGCTATCATTAAAACCATGAATTTGACGCAAAATCAAGCGGTGAAGAAGGGCGACGTGCTCGTAGAGTTGTCCGTTCCTTCCACAGAAACGAACTTGAAAGAAGCACAGGTAAGCCAGCAGCAGCTGGAGAAGGAGCTTGCTGAGCTGCAGGGAGAGCAAAGCCATATGAGTTTGTCGTCCCCAATGAGCGGTAAGCTCACCTT
>NZ_JBFTQB010001639.1:0-473 GCF_056398785.1 Paenibacillus sp. 01T422
CTATAAGAATGTGTTCGTCTTCTGTGGACACCGCCATCAAGATTTCCAGAATGGGACTCCGCATTATGTGAAGGAAACATTCCATTTTTTCCACAATGCATCGGTTGGCAGAACGCTGAACCGAGCTTATCAACAAGAAGCCAAGAATAAAGCTCAGGGTATCTATGTCCAAGTATTCGCCGACAAGGTCGTCGTACGTGGCAGAGAGTTCAGCAACCGTACGTTCCTTGACGAAGCGAATTGGAGTATCGATTTGCAGAAAGCCCAAGCTTAATCAATAAGCAGCACCTTGCAGTATCCATGTAAAAGAAGAAGGGAATTAAACTAACAAATGACTACGCAACTCACAAAGCTTCTCGAAACGGAAATCGCTAAGCGACGTACGTTCGCGATTATTTCTCACCCGGATGCGGGGAAAACAACTCTGACCGAGAAACTGCTGTTATTCGGAGGCGCGATTCGCTTGGCAGGAA
>NZ_JBFTQB010001640.1:0-472 GCF_056398785.1 Paenibacillus sp. 01T422
GCTTACAGTTAGCGCAGATAAAGAGATGCTAGATCTTATTCTGCGGAACTTGCTATCGAATGCGATAAAGTTTACGGGAATTGGTGGATGGATTGAAATTGGAGCCGAACTAGACAAGGATAAGATTGTTGTGACTATACGTGATAATGGAGAAGGAATGGACGARGAGACAGTGGACATGCTGCGCCGCGACGATACATTTATCAAAGTSCCGGACCCTAAACAAGGTGCAGGGCATGCCCGATTTGGGCTTATGTTAACTCGTGAATTTATTGCGATTCATGGAGGCAATCTGTGGTTTGACAGTGTGCCGGGAGTGGGAACGACATTTTTCTTTACTTTACACAGTTCAAGAGGCGGGATGGATGTAATTGACCATTGGAAGGAAGGCGAAGAGGCTTGAAAGTTATTTTGGTAGACGATGACACGACAATGCATTTAATTTTGAGCAAAATGTTGCATAAGCTGCCAG
>NZ_JBFTQB010001641.1:0-467 GCF_056398785.1 Paenibacillus sp. 01T422
AGGCAAGCCAGCTACAGGGCAGTGGCAGGATTTCTCCGGCGAATGGCGTTATGCAATTGCACCTATTTTTAACTCAGCGGGTAAAATTGTTGGTGTTTTCGAAACGAGTAAAAACCTGGATGGCATCCTCAAGCATCGCCAAACGGTACTTCAATCGATTATCCGCAATATTGCGCTCATTTCCGTTGGTTTGCTGCTTGTGCTCGTTGTAATGACTTATGTGCTGCTCTCTTCAATTCGGAAGCTGCGCAACAGCGTCGGCGAGATTGCCAAAGGCAATTGGGATACGGTTGTTACGATCAACACGCGCGACGAGGTGTCAGATTTGGGCGACAGCGTCAATACCATGGCAGCGCGCATCCGGGACTATATTACCAAGGTAGAGAACTTTAGTCAGTCCTACTATCGCTTCGTTCCTCAGCAGTTTTTGCGGTTCCTGAACAAGGAGAGCATTCTGGAGGTTGAAC
>NZ_JBFTQB010001642.1:0-465 GCF_056398785.1 Paenibacillus sp. 01T422
CTACTAGCTACTAGTTCTGTAGTCCGTTCTTCGACCCATTGTTCTAAAAGTGAATTCTGCTGCTTCAGTTTCTCCTCGGCTTCCGCCAGTTTGCGGTTCGTTTCTTCTAGATCAAGCGTCCGTTTGTGCAGGAGCTCGCTTTGATATTTGATTTTTTGATGTCCTAAATGCATATTGACGAAAGCATCGACTTTCATTCGCAGCATTTCGGGATGAACAGGCTTGAATAAGTAATCAATGGAGCCTACATGATATCCTTTTAATACATGCTCAATTGATGTGCTGAGCGCCGTTAAGAAGATGATAGGAATATCCTGACATGCCTTGCGCTGTTTGATCAGCTCAACCGTCTCAAAGCCGCTTAGTCCCGGCATTTGTACATCCATTAGGATGACAGCGATATGATCGGCGGGTTCCTTTAATAAATATCGAAGAACTTCTTCACCCGATTGCAGTGAAATAACG
>NZ_JBFTQB010001643.1:0-465 GCF_056398785.1 Paenibacillus sp. 01T422
CCAACTGCTACTTCTGTCGGACCTGTGATATTCAAGCCAGGTTGGATAACAGAAACGACGGAGGTCGCATTAAGTCCGCTTCCATCTTTCGCGACAGCCGAGATTTTTGCCGTACCAGCACTAACACCCCGAATTTCACCACTTGCATTGACCGTAACAATGGATGCCGCATCCGTTGTCCAAGTGAAGTCTTCATTCTTTTGATAGGTAGCATCAGCCGGCAATACCTTTGGAATTAGTTTGGAAGTATCCCCTTTTGCGATTGTGAGGTTATCCAGAGTCAAGGCAGTTAATTTCGTGAATGCTGTTACCACTTTGTTGGAGAAGAGAACATTTTGATCCGATGAAGCAAAATCCTTGTATTGTAGGTTGGCATTAGATAAGGAGTAATCTCCAGCTTTCGTTGGTTTAACAACGACAGTGAAAGTGGAGCTGTTAGCTACAAATTGATTGCCTTCCCTGCGG
>NZ_JBFTQB010001644.1:0-464 GCF_056398785.1 Paenibacillus sp. 01T422
GGGTGTATGTGAGCATTATTCGCAAGTTGGAGAATTTTCCAGATTTGATGACTTACACCAAGTATTTACGAGTGGATTTGCAGCTAGATAAGCTACAGGAGCTTTTTAAAAAGGAGCAGAACTATCTGCAATTCAAACTTGTAGATGCTAACAATCGGGTTGTTCTTGATTCGAACATCTCTTACATTGCGGAGGAAAATCTTCTACCCCCTATACCCAAAGAATACCTGGAATCGTCGAAAAGCAGCATGAATGGCAATTTCATTAGCAATTTGGGAACTGCCAGCTATCTTAGTGGGTGGAAATTAATTGGGATTCCAGAACAATCGCGATTTCAACAAAAGCAGAATGCGGTAATAAAATTCGGCATTGTACTCACCTTGTGCAGCACAGTAATTCCGACGGTACTTATTTTTACGATTCTTCAATCCTACAATCTGAGAGTCAGACGGCTCTCCAAACAT
>NZ_JBFTQB010001645.1:0-462 GCF_056398785.1 Paenibacillus sp. 01T422
ATTTCGATCCCCATTTCTGGCTAGTTTAGCCAGACGTGCTTCAACAAAATTCAATTCGATTTCCTCCGGCTTCTTAGGCAATTCGACTCTTTTCAAATACATACGCAGAAATTACGTTTTGTTTTCAGAAATTAGGATTCCAACCAAAATTAAACCCATCCCTACCCATTGTAACCCATTTACCGGCTCAGCAATAATTAAATACGCAGCAATGATCGCCACTGGAAGCTCCACCGAACCTAACATAGCCGCAAGAGTGCTGCCAATACGGGGAATACCGATGTTGAAAGAAACCGTGGGCACAACCTGCCCTAGGAATCCCAGAAGAAGGCCCCACAGCAGCAGTTCGCTTCCATTCTCTTGCACAAAAATCGTAGGAGGATATAAGACATATATCACGGGAATCGTTGCGGTTAGCATAATGGCTGAGTTCATTAGAGGTGGAAGAGGACTAACTACCTG
>NZ_JBFTQB010001646.1:0-461 GCF_056398785.1 Paenibacillus sp. 01T422
ATCTAGCATCCATCAAATGAAGCGGTACAGATAAATTAATGAGCTTACTGAATTCCCAGCCCCCTTTGCTAAAAGGCTCTTTGCTTTTTTTATGGGATCTTCCTTCATAAAACAAGGGGTGGGTCAAATTTCCATATTGCGGATCAGATAAATTATGCCGAAGCAGAAACCAACGATAAATCCATGTTTTGTTCAGCAGCGCATCATTGCTTGTGAACACAGGGGTATTATCAAACCACTCCTGATATTCCTCGCACTGCTTTTCAATAATTTGATCGGCTGTCCATCCGCCATCTGTATAAGCCGCTGCTCTGGTTTGCAGCAAGTGGGTGGCATCTTGCCCCGATATGCCATATGAAGCTGCGATGATATACGTACCAGACTGTCCTGGCTGCAAACGCACTTCTTCATACAGCGCAGGATCGCTTACAGCAATTGCACCAGTTACATCGAAACTATAA
>NZ_JBFTQB010001647.1:0-461 GCF_056398785.1 Paenibacillus sp. 01T422
AGAACTGATTGTTGAAGCGCACGCCCTCTGTAATCCCTTTGTAGTCCTTTAGCTTCGGTCCGTAGTTAACACGTCCCATGTTCTCGACAACGATATCCAGTCTCGCGCCTTCGGCAGGAATGTCCACCGGGAGAGGACGCGGGTCCCAGCGCTCAATTGTACCTTGGTAGACACCGTCCAAGAAAATTTGCGCGCGATCGTGCACCTCTTGCAAGCGCAGCTTTTCGCCGGTCCGCGGGCCAGATACCTGTGTCGAATAGACGATGAAGCCATAGTTTTGACCAAGCATCTCCATCGGTTCCGGGCAGGTACGTTTAACAGGTGTGGAAAGCTGGGCCAGTTGTCCGAGCAGATCTGCTTTTTCCGTCAGTGCTACACGGCCGTAACTTTTCTTCGGAAGAGGTGCCGGAAAGGCAGGAAACTCTTTCTCATCCTTCTCGAGATAGCGCGCAATAACGCTG
>NZ_JBFTQB010001648.1:0-459 GCF_056398785.1 Paenibacillus sp. 01T422
GTATATACTCGCGGTATATACTCGCGGACCGAATAATGTATCTTTAAGATCTTAAATAAGAAAGGATAATTCGAATGAACTCCTTCCTATCTGATCATCAGTTTACGAACATCTCTATTGCTCTTTCAGATCAGAGGCGTTATCAAATCCTGAAAGAAATTGGAGCTTCTAAAGCTCCATTACAATATAAAGCCCTACTCGATTCCCAAAATGTCAGTTCTACAACTATTTCTCATGATCTTAATGAGCTGGAAAACGCAGGCTTGATTCAGTTTATCTGTGACGGAACAAACATGAGTCTCAAGCTGCAAACTGACATATTTCAAGCCTACCTAAATCAGTTTTCAGACATGACACAAATATCCCCGGATAAATTAATTAATAAATGTCAAATGATGTAATGGATATCTGGTTATATTGCGAAATAGGGGCTGCCCTCAAAAGTAGATAAATCTACTT
>NZ_JBFTQB010001649.1:0-458 GCF_056398785.1 Paenibacillus sp. 01T422
CTAAGTGTGAGTCCTAATAGCGATTTACTTAGGTGGTTCTTTGTCATGATGTTCATGATTGGATATCCCCCTTCAGGATCGTGTTTTAGGTGTTTTCACCTGGCATAACCTTAACACATCCGAAATGACCTATAGATTACCAAGTATGGGGGAATACGAGTTCCAATCAGGCTTTAAGGGCGATTATTAGAAGATGATGAAAATTGGATGAGTGGAAATACCTTGACAATCCAAACATGAAATAACTTTTTGTTTCTAATCCTTCTCTCATGTTCTTCTTATTTTCTTGTGATACGATTAATGTGAGGCAGGTGAAGAGAGATCATCAATGCAGGTTTTTTTCTTAGAATAAAAAATACCTCTAAACCTCGATATGAGGATTGGAGGTATTATACATTGCGAAATTACTTGCGTTTTACACGTAAGAAACGACCATTTGCTCTCGCGTAGCGTAGAAC
>NZ_JBFTQB010001650.1:0-457 GCF_056398785.1 Paenibacillus sp. 01T422
TTTGGACAGTATCTCTGATGTTTTCGGGTCCTCATCCATAAACGGAAGGAATAACTTGCCGCGGTGCTGAGAATGCACAGGCAAGATATATAGGGTGCCGGCAGCTTGCTTCTGTACGGTCCCGCTCCCGAGATGAACCCCGTATTCCCCAAGAGTCCCAGCAATACGGGCAAAATTCCCATCCACGCGCACATTGGTAATCTTCATGAGTCTCAACGTTTCGGTGACGATGGCTTTTCGAAGTTCAATCGTTGTCAGGCTCGCTTCAGGATCGACCCCGCCTGCGTGTGCTACACTCACGACCAGATCCACATCCCGCATAATTTCGGAGAAAATAATGCCAGGAATGCCGCTGAGTTCAAGCGGCTCATATGTTTTGCGATCCATGAACGATACCGTCTCCAGAGTAGGCGCCTCGATATCTGAAGGAGCGAACCAGTCCGCTAAGGCATACACC
>NZ_JBFTQB010001651.1:0-456 GCF_056398785.1 Paenibacillus sp. 01T422
GTTAAACTCTGTCCTTAAGAATGTATGTTGTAGAAATGCAAACGCGAGAAGAAGATACTCRAGTATTTAATTAGTCTTTACATTCTTATAGTCATGGTAGGTTTGGCCAAGCTTCCTTACTTGTACTTGTGTAATTACTAATTAACCATTTGTTATCTATTAACTCTAAAGTGATAGTGTCTTTATATGGCACTTGTCTATTTTTAACGTTAACGGTAACCTCAGCCTCTTTATGTAAAGAGTCTAAGTTTTTGATTTTTTCTATTTTATAGCCGATTATTTCCCCATAATAAAATCGGTAATTTGCAAGTATTCCAGCATTATTATTTTTCATAAACTCAGAAGTTCCATCCATTCCTTTTGAGTAAACTTCATAAAACCCACTTAGGGTTTCCTTGGATGATTGATTCTTCATTGAGTTAGGACTGTCTTTCATATAAAAGATCAACAATGTAA
>NZ_JBFTQB010001652.1:0-456 GCF_056398785.1 Paenibacillus sp. 01T422
AGCCGCTGCAACCGCCAGCTTTGACGCCTAGTCGCAAGAACAGGTTCGGTGATTCTTCAGAAGCCAAAAGTTCTTTAATTTTATCACTCGCTGATTCGCTAATGTTAATCATAACGGAAATCCCTCCTTGATGTTTCCCATCGTGGAAAACTGGCATTATCCATAAGTTTCGTAATGCTTACTATCAAGTATACTCCTATTCGATGCATTGCTCAAGGGCAGTTGCGCATACATTCGTAGCCATTGTTCCCATAGGCTTACTGTTTGCGTTGTATTGCATAATATTGCAATAGTAACTGATCCAGTTCTCGACTACATTGTTGCACTTCAGGATGTAGGAAACCATATTCAGTGCCTAAAGTCACCATTTGGCCTCGAAGCTGTTCGATTGCTATATCTAATCGTTCCTGCAGTTCGGTAACGTAATATGTTGGCACGATATAATCACCTTTTAAC
>NZ_JBFTQB010001653.1:0-455 GCF_056398785.1 Paenibacillus sp. 01T422
ATATGAAGGTATCCAAAGTGTAGCGAATTCTCTTTTATATTTAGAATAAATATAAAAACCCACCTAAGAAGGTGGGTTTTTAATTTAATCATAAGGTGAATTTAATCCCCACGCATCTCGCGATAGAAAAATATTGCATATATATTGCATATATTGAGGTTACACGATTGTGGCTAATGCCTGAAAGGGTCGCCTTTCTTCACCTAAATCTAATTTTTTAATTGGCCCATTGAGTTCTTCTATTTGTTTAGCTAAGGTCGGATCAGCAATCAATGAGTTCAACTCATTTTCTACACTTGTATAGCTAAAACCATTCTTTAGGGCTAAAGTGTGTAAATGAGTTAAAATAATGATTTTGAACTCAAAACCTTTATTTTCTAAGTACTCATACTCGTACTTCACTCTTGAGAGAGCTTGCTTTGCATTTAGTCCACTTGCTTGGAACTCCTCAAAGG
>NZ_JBFTQB010001654.1:0-454 GCF_056398785.1 Paenibacillus sp. 01T422
TTCCTAGTACAAGTTTATTTTGTTTGTTGCGAGGATGGGCTGTTTTTCGAACGGAATCTACGACGGCAGCAAATAAGGCTTGAGTGACCTCGACAGGAAGAGAATTAATACGGCGTGAAAGCTGAGACTTGTTGATGCTAGTGAGTTGGAATTCTTTTTGAAACTCAAGATCTGAACGAATACCTCTTTCGATCGTGTGTAGAGAATCCCACTTCAATAATTGTGCAGCGAGAAATATTTTCAACAGATTAACTGTTTTAAGCTGCTTCCGATAATCCAGAAACGGCGCTAAAAAATTTTGTAATGGTAACAAAGAAAGGCATTGACGAACCACCTGTTTATCCGATACACTCAAAGTCCGAGTTCTCCTTTGTATGAGATGTATGGATTAGGTCCCTACATCTCTACACTGGAGATTTTTTTATGAATTGTCCATGAAAATTAAATAAAAAAA
>NZ_JBFTQB010001655.1:0-448 GCF_056398785.1 Paenibacillus sp. 01T422
AGGGAGCCAGCCAGGGAGCCAGCCGCCGAAGGTGGGGTAGATGATTGGGGTGAAGTCGTAACAAGGTAGCCGTATCGGAAGGTGCGRCTGGATCACCTCCTTTCTATGGAGACTCGGGTCTGAGAACGACCCAGTCAAGTATCTTCGGATACACAATCGCTTACTCACTCGTGTTCAGTTTTGAAAGAGCAATCTTTCAAACCAGTTGACAACCAACATCGATTTGTTGATGTAATGGTTGCAACGTTGTTCCTTGAAAACTAGATAACGAAAYRAAACGTAAAGTAAGAACTTAGGTAGTGCTAACCTTYGGGTTGCACGAAATTTTCAAATGTTTTTTTCTAGGTTAAGCTAGAAAGAGCACACGGAGGATGCCTAGGCACTAGGAGCCGAAGAAGGACGTGGCGAACGACGAAATGCCTCGGGGAGCCGTAAGCAGGCTTTGATC
>NZ_JBFTQB010001656.1:0-447 GCF_056398785.1 Paenibacillus sp. 01T422
TGCTTGGCAACGTTCTACTCTCCCAGAACCCTGCGGTTCAAGTACCATCGACGCTGGAGGGCTTAACGGTCGTGTTCGAGATGGGAACGCGTGGGTCCCCTCCGCCATCATCACCAAACAGTCAAAGCGTGGTTTGCGCCTTGAAAACTAGATACGAAACTTGYGTAAAGTTGAAATTTAGGTGGATTACTTTGGGCCCCAATCAAGTATTCGGAATTCGCTACAAAGCTTAYCTTCACTTGGTTGGGAATWGGTTAAGCCCTCGACCGATTAGTATTCGTCAGCTRCATRCRTTGCYGCACTTCCACCTCGAACCTATCAACCTCGTCGTCTACAAGGGGTCTTACATACTGGGAAATCTCATCTTGAGGGGGGCTTCGCGCTTAGATGCTTTCAGCGCTTATCCCCTCCGTACATAGCTACCCAGCTATGCCTCTGGCGAGACAA
>NZ_JBFTQB010001657.1:0-446 GCF_056398785.1 Paenibacillus sp. 01T422
GCGCCCCCTTATGAGAAAACTAGAGGGAATAGCGGGATAATTTCCATCTAATCCCATAGAATTAGCTCATTTGAACAAATTAACCGTACTATTTCCACTTATCATGTATTCGGGGATCAGGGTAATGCCGCGTAGGTAGGCAGGGTTACAAGACAATTGCTATATCTCATAGCAGGAACACATAAAGAGTGTCAGCGATTTAATCGCTGACGCTTTTTTTATCCGCTTAAAAATCAGCCGAACATCGTAAACCCGTGTATCTATAAAGATTATAAAAGGTGCTGCTAATGATTATAAGCTAATTAACGCCGACTCTTGGCACACGGAAAGCACATTAATAAACGATCCGAGAAACTGTCTCTTTAAAGATTGTATCTATTTATTCGGTTGTAAGGAACAATGAAATCAGTTTTACTGCACGACGAAAACATAATCACATAAAGAGT
>NZ_JBFTQB010001658.1:0-445 GCF_056398785.1 Paenibacillus sp. 01T422
GCTGGATGCGATTGGTGTCGGGGATGTGCGCGACGGCGGGCACCGGCTGGATAACCTCAGCAAGATGATCGACGCCATCCGCGACAGCAACCGCAAAGGTCTGAACCGGGCCGAGCATCTGCTGCATCTGCGCTGTGAACTGCCGCATCCCACCACTGCGCCGCTGTTTGAAGCGCTGATGGGCACGCCGGAGCTGGCGCTGGTGTCGCTGATGGACCATTCACCGGGACAGCGTCAGTACGCGTCTCTGACGAAGTATCGCGAATATTATCAGGGCAAATATCAGCTCAACGACGCGGAGATGGATCAGTTCGAGCATGACCAGCTCACCCTGGCAGCAGCGTGGTCACAGCCCAATCGTCAGGCGATTGCCGGACTCTGCCGGGAACATGGCATCGCCATTGCCAGCCACGATGATGCCACCGCGGCGCACGTTGAAGAGTCC
>NZ_JBFTQB010001659.1:0-445 GCF_056398785.1 Paenibacillus sp. 01T422
CGGCATTACTATTATAAATGTCATTTGTTACACCAGTATGGCAAAATGCTCTAAGACATAGACATGTCCGAGAATTCATTTTGGCACATTCCTGTAACATTGCCTCCTTATACTGAACATCGAATCAATCACATTAGGAGGTATATTCATGAAAAAGCGTCAACTCGCTTTGCTTTGTGCGGCTAGTCTTATTACAGTAGCTCTAACCGGGTGCCGCGATCAAGCAGCCAACCCGCTAATACCCGCCAGTGCACAGCAAACCATCTCAACATCCGTTCAACAGGCAGGAGAGCCCTTCGATTTCGAAGTCGATCCGGAGACGTTCACCCTAACGATTATAAAAGACGGAGTTCGTATGCCTGCATCGATTGCACGGCCCAAAACAGCCGTAACTGATTTCGTTAAGGAGAAGGATTCGGTGAAATGGACCTATCCGGGGCAAGTG
>NZ_JBFTQB010001660.1:0-444 GCF_056398785.1 Paenibacillus sp. 01T422
CACTATCGCTCAATACCAATGCTTGCTCAGCAAGTTCTACCGTTTCTTTGTCAAAATCCAGTCCTATCACTTCTGCGCCAGTCTCTTGTGCGATGGTTAGAACTGACACTGGAAACGCGCCTGAACCAATAAACAGCACCTTGGACTGTCGTTCAATCCCTAAACTATGTAATTCGGAACGAACAGAATTTGATAATAAATCGATATACATACTTAGCTGGATTTCATGATCTGCCCTATGTCCTGCCTGATATTTCTCCAATACACTTAGCGCATGAATTGACGTTTCTCTCACACTTCGCGATAGTTCCTGCACTTCGCTATTCGACTGCCATAAAACCCAGTTTTGAACATTTTCTTCTTTATGTATAAAATCGCTCAAACCATCTAATTTATTTTTCAACATGATGTAACATTGTGGAAAGGCTCTGGTATACGCGGTTA
>NZ_JBFTQB010001661.1:0-444 GCF_056398785.1 Paenibacillus sp. 01T422
GCGTGGGGCTGTAGAAAAGCAATAACACTCTGAACAAGCTCCGCAGGATTGCTCTCCATGTAATAATTCAAATGGGGTTTGGCCAGCGTCATGAATTCATTAACGACATAATTGATATGTTCGAGCTCTTCCATCATGACATTAACATAATCAGCATTTTTAGCCTTTAGTAAATGGACAAACCCTTTTAAAGAAGTTAGTGGATTACGGATATCATGCGCGATCCCAGCTGCCAATTGACCAATGAGCGACAGTTTCTCTGATCTGATGATCGCTTCTTCCGACTTCTTGCGCTCCGTGAGATCGCGAATTACGCTCTGCATGACCGGGTGCCCAATCTTTTTGTGAACATAAATCGAAGATATTTCTGCATCAAAAAAAGTGCCATCTATCTTCCGCATCTTTCGCTCCACAAAATCACTGTAGTTGTCCATCTGCATGATC
>NZ_JBFTQB010001662.1:0-441 GCF_056398785.1 Paenibacillus sp. 01T422
AATTCGGCTGAATTCGAGGTGCTATCGGACCTATCGGACTGAGGAGGCGCTATTTATGGATTTCATTGCCTTCCTAGGCAATTTCATGGCCGATAGCGGCTCGTGAGTCCGTTAGATGCTAAATCTATCCCAAAAGCAGCGAATAGAGCTGTCTCAGTCCGTTAGCCGGTGGTAAGAGCAAAAACACCGCCACTTGTCGCCAACTAGTTAAAGTACCACGAATCCCACCAATTATCGCTCATTCATCAGCCCTCCCAAGTAGCTACTTTTTGTAACGGACTCAGAAGCCGCTATTCCGCCTAATTCGGCTGAATTCGAGGTGCTATCGGACTGAGGAGGCGCTATTTATGGATTTCATTGCCTTCGTAGGCAATTTCATGGTCGATAGCGGCTCGTGAGTCCGTTAGATGCTAAATCTATGCCAAAAGCAGCGAATAGAGC
>NZ_JBFTQB010001663.1:0-440 GCF_056398785.1 Paenibacillus sp. 01T422
CTAATGCCTTTAACGCTAATGCCTTTAACGGATCAAGTGAAAGGTTCAAAAACGCTTCAAGATCCTGAAGTTTTGCCAACATCAGAGTGGGATCAAGTGAAAACGAAGGACGGCAAAATCTACGGTGTTTTCAGTAAATTCCAAGGTGGAACAATGCCGATCGTTCGTGCTGACTGGCWCAAAAAGCTTAATCTGCCTGAGCCGAAAACGTTTGATGACTACTACAAGGTCATGAAAGCATTCACGGAGCAAGATCCAGATGGCAATGGGAAAAAAGATACATACGGTTTAAGCACAGCGGGCATGTATGAACTGCAAGGTTTCTTCAGTGGAGCCGGCTTGAAACAACGTTATGTGGAGAAAGACGGGAAGCTGGACGTTCCTTATTCAACAGATGCGGCCATTCCGGTTTATGAGTGGTTGAACAAGTTGTACAAAGA
>NZ_JBFTQB010001664.1:0-439 GCF_056398785.1 Paenibacillus sp. 01T422
GTGCTGGAGAATAAGTGCGTGATCGGTTCAGTGAACGCGGCACGCAAGGATTTTGAGACGGCCATCTATCGGCTGCAGCAGATGGAGCGGGTGTACCCCGGTTGGCTTGACCGACTGGTCACCAACCGGATGAAGCTTGCGGCTGTGCCGGAGCTGGATTTTGCGAGCATCCCGATCAAAGCGGTCGTCGACATTGTTCCGGTGGAACAGTGGCGTGGGTTGGTGAAACAGACGAGAGAAGTCGAGTACAGCTTCTCGGTTTAATGAGCTTAGAAGATACAGCGAATCAGCAGCGGAGAATGATAGCCGTAATCGGCATTATTATGAGTCAATCGAGCCACTAGTTGTGAGCTCAGTTGCCCTGTCAGTAGCCAAGTATCGAAGTGGCAGTCCATGATGCCGCCTCTCAATTGAATAACAGGAAAACCTACCGTTAATC
>NZ_JBFTQB010001665.1:0-439 GCF_056398785.1 Paenibacillus sp. 01T422
GATATCAATTGGCTTGAAGCTGTAGCCACGAGACGTCATCTCTAGCGACATGATATCAATTGGCTTGAAGCTGTAGCCACGAGACGTCATCTCTAGCGACATCTCCAGAATGGAGACCATGGCTTTTTCTTTAGGAAGCGCCTGGAAACCCTTTTCTTCAATTTCAATCAATCGTTTCAGAATGGCGTCATACCCTTGGCACAACAATTCGAGATCGAAGTCAGCCGCACGAACGCTAAAGTATGTGGCGTAGTAAGCAATTGGATGATAAACCTTGAAGAATGCTGTCCGAACTGCAGAAATAACGTAAGCAGCAGCATGCGCTTTTGGAAACATATATTCAATCCGTTCACAAGATTCAATATACCAGGCAGGCACATTACAGCGTTTCATCTCATCTTTCCATTCATCCGTGAGACCTTTACCTTTACGCACACTC
>NZ_JBFTQB010001666.1:0-439 GCF_056398785.1 Paenibacillus sp. 01T422
GGGGATTATAGCGCAATGTCGATGCGCGAGCGTAATTCGGTTTGGCGAACGTTCACTTCGCCATACGTGCGTGAATTGCTTCAAGAAAACTGGGAAACGCATGCCCGGCACCGTTTGGCTCATTTTCGCGCCAATTACGGCAAATTCGCGGGTGATCCATGGTGGATAGAGCTCATTGGAGATTTGAATCAGATAAGCGCGGAATTCAGAGCATGGTGGCCACACCACGATGTTCTAAATGGACCTGAAGGAAAGAAAATGAATCATCATCCGAAAGTCGGATTACTTCGCTTTGATCAAATTTCTTTCCACGTCTGTGATTCTCCCCACCTTACAGTCACGATTAATTTACCAACAAGTGATAGTGATACGACCGCAAAAATTAGCAAACTTCTATCGCAATAAGTTGTGCTTATTGTTTGGCATCTACATCCAGAGG
>NZ_JBFTQB010001667.1:0-436 GCF_056398785.1 Paenibacillus sp. 01T422
TAATATTACTCTGACCGCATTCGGATAATATTACTCTGACCGCATTCGGAGCTTATGCTCTCTCGCGTAAGAGCTTACAGTACCGCAAACCACTCATGTTGTTTATCATCTTTACAATGTTTTTTAGCGGAGGGTTGATTCCCCTCTACTTGACGGTTAAGGGAGTGGGACTCGTTGATTCCTTGTGGGCGCTTATCATTCCGCAGGCTATTAACACGTTTAACCTGATTCTAATGAAGACCGCATTCGAAGCCATTCCAGATGCGCTGGAGGAGTCGGCCAAAATGGACGGAGCGAACGATTTCGTCATTTTATTCAGGATCGTGCTGCCGCTCTCGATGCCCGTGATCGCCGTCATGCTGCTGTATTATGGTGTGAGCCATTGGAACTCCTGGTTCAATGCGATGATTTTCCTGCAGGAACGTTCGCTCTACCC
>NZ_JBFTQB010001668.1:0-435 GCF_056398785.1 Paenibacillus sp. 01T422
GGAGATGGTTACATGATCCGGATGACCATTCCCGCCATCTTCTGCGAAGCTGAACACATTCTCCACTTCATAACGCTGAAGGAATGAAATAACTCCTGCGACCAAATCATTGAAATTAATATTCGCCAACTGACCGTCCGCAAAGCCCAAATGTTCCACAATTGAAATCCCTAACACTTCAGCAGCAACTTTCATTTCTTCTTCCCTCAGCCTAGCAAGCTCCGACTTATTTGCCGCTCTCTCCAGCCCATGCCGACCTGCGTCTCCTCGTGTTGCTAGCAGCAAAGCAGGTCCGTTGCCTTCATCCGCATACTTGCGAATCAAGCATCCACTAAGAAATGTCTCATCGTCCGGATGCGCATAAATAAAACCATATTGAGTTCCCATCTTCCTCTTCACTCCGTTTTCTTTTATGTAAAATTTGCAGGCGGATAC
>NZ_JBFTQB010001669.1:0-434 GCF_056398785.1 Paenibacillus sp. 01T422
TTGCTAAACTGCTGGGCTGGAAGCAGCGGATTTTCTAGAAGTACGTCATTC
This sequence comes from Paenibacillus sp. 01T422, assembly GCF_056398785.1. Taxonomy (NCBI): domain Bacteria; kingdom Bacillati; phylum Bacillota; class Bacilli; order Caryophanales; family Paenibacillaceae; genus Paenibacillus; species Paenibacillus sp. 01T422. The sequence goes on from NZ_JBFTQB010001669.1 coordinate 52, forward strand.
GCCCACACCACAGGCATGAATACAAGCACCGTCAGGGAAGTTCCCTGACGGTTTTCTTATTTAGCTATCTGAATTCACGATGAATAACATCATCATTCTGTATTATGCAGCAGGACCCATAACAAAGTATCATGAACAGGTGGTCCAAAAATAATGGGAGGAACGCGTATGAAAAGACACACAGTTATTGTTCTGCTCGGAGGCATTGGGGCCATGATAGTAGCTATGGGAATCGGAAGATTCGCTTTTACACCGATCCTGCCGATGATGATGGAAAACCAGTTGTTCTCTCCAGCAGGTGCGGGTTATCTGGCTTCAAGTAATTATTTGGGTTATTTGATCGGGGCGTTTATTTTGACTCTAGTTCAAGTGAACCGTCGATC
>NZ_JBFTQB010001670.1:0-432 GCF_056398785.1 Paenibacillus sp. 01T422
CCGTTAGACGAGACAGGCCTATCCCGAGCCTGCTCTCTGCCAGCTGCGTGACGAAGCACCAATCCCCCACAAAGGGTTCTACTTCCGTTAGACGAGACAGGCCTATCCCGAGCCTGCTCTCTGCCAGCTGCGTGACGAAGCACCAATCCCCCACAAAGGGTTCTACTTTTTGACATTCTATTGTACGATAGATAGTAAATATGTGGAAATTGGATGGTGGTTTCTTGGACTGRACGCGTAGAGAACTAAAGGACAGAGCAAAGCAAGTACTACGAACTTCTTACTGGAAGGCATTTCTCGTAAGTTTGTTACTAGCTGTACTGAGCGGAGGGGTGTCGAGCTGTTCCTTCAATTCGAACGGAGGAACGTCCGTGAAATTCCCCTTAACGGGTAATCACAGCAGTTGGACTGAATTTTATAGCAGCCCTGTAT
>NZ_JBFTQB010001671.1:0-431 GCF_056398785.1 Paenibacillus sp. 01T422
ACGTTCGTCAGGATATTGTATCACGATCTCATTTTTATGGCAACTCGATGCGCCACCAAGTAATTGGAGAGCAATCGTGCCTACACAATAATTTTCAACAGAATGGCAAAAAGCAGTCTAAACTAGAATCCTAGTTTAAGCTGCTTATTATTTTTTGTATGAAAACTCAGCTAATTACGCCTGTATTTTTAATATGGACTTGAATGTTTGAATGCAAATTAACTTTTTTATACGCCTTCTCCCAGTTGATATTTTTCCACAAATCAGAATGGCTCACCCGCAGTCGTCTACCGACTCCAAGAGCATCACAATTGGCTTCCAGCAATTTATTCGCAACTTCTGCTGCTTGCTTGTTAAGTGATTTAGCCATGATTTCATTTAATTGGCCACGATCGATTTTATGGTTCATTTGACTTGGATAACTCATAATG
>NZ_JBFTQB010001672.1:0-427 GCF_056398785.1 Paenibacillus sp. 01T422
GGTAAAGGCAATACGGACGATCTGTGACCCTTTTCGCATGGATTGCCCCGCTTTCTTTCGTTTGGTATAGTACAAGGTATGTTCGCGAAGACAGTAGCATGACTGCAACTTGGGGCAAGCCATCGTTTTTGATAAAATGGTAAGGAACAGAAAGACGAATGAATTTGGGAGTGTGTCTTTTGTGAAAGAAGCTCTTTATGAATTTATTGGGCATTATGGCTATATTGCTTTGTACATTTTGTTATCTGCCGGCATTGTTGGCGTACCTATACCAGATGAAACGTTGATGGCTTTCGTGGGCTCGCTGACCGCGCCTGGAGGTCCTTTTGAGTATGGGACAACGTTAATTGTGATTTATGCAGGCACCATGACGGGGATGATTGTGAGTTATCTCATTGGTCATCGGGTAGGCAAGCCATTCTTGTAC
>NZ_JBFTQB010001673.1:0-426 GCF_056398785.1 Paenibacillus sp. 01T422
GTCTTAACTTGGATGATCTCCTATATCGTTATTCTCCTATTACCTGTCGTAATCGGTTTACTCTTGTATGTGGAATCCAACAAAACGCTGAAGGATGAAATCCAACAAGCGAACGATTCCTTATTAAAGCAGGTTCGCGAAGTCATGGACAACCAGTTCAAAGCGATGGAACAGCTCAACTTTGAAATCACCTGGAATGTGAACATGCAGGAACTGCTCTACTCGAATAAATATGAGACCTTCCCCAAAGAATATCGCTATGATATTTCCCAAATCGCACGTAATCTGTCCATGTACAAAACCTCCTATCCGCTGATTGATTCTTTCTATATCTATTTGTATAAAGATCAATCCGTTATTCTTCCTACGACCGTTAGGCCTAGCGCTTTTGCCTATCAAACCTTGCACATGAGCGATGACTTTTCC
>NZ_JBFTQB010001674.1:0-426 GCF_056398785.1 Paenibacillus sp. 01T422
TTTCCTGCCTTAGTGCAGCGCAGAATAACGGTAGTTTTCGCATCTATTTCAGCTGAGGCAGCGTGGATGGAAGTCCCGTTAGAGCGGGAAAAGATTCTCCCTTTGGAGCCGGAGGCGTGCGGAGAGATCACATGTGATTAACGCCGATTACTGCCGCTATTTTAGGAAAATAATGCATTTTTATCCAATTAAATGGATTATCTACCGCTAATTTCGCCGAATCTAGCAGATATCGTCCAGCTGCGAGATCACATGTGATTAACGCCGATTACTGCCGCTATTTTAGGAAAATAATGCATTTTTATCCAATTAAATGGATTATCTACCGCTAATTTCGCCGAATCTAGCAGATATCGTCCAGCTGCCAACAATTAGCTGGAGGTTCTACCGTTATTTCATTTCCTGCCTTAGTGCAGCGCAGAATAA
>NZ_JBFTQB010001675.1:0-425 GCF_056398785.1 Paenibacillus sp. 01T422
ACGGGGCTGACGAACGGAACGACGTACTACTTCGCAATCAAGGCCAGCAACACTAGCGGCTACAGCAGCTATTCCAACGAATTGAGTGCCAAGCCGATTGCCACGCYGGTCGCACCAGTTGCGCTCTCCGCAACTTCAGGTGACGGCCAAGTAACACTCGCTTGGAGCGGTGTATCGGATGCGGTCACCTACAGCGTCTATGCAGGAACTGTAACAGGTTCGTATGAACCGATCCCTGTCGCGACGGTGAMSGGTTCGACCAACACCAGCACGATAACGGGGCTGACGAACGGAACGACGTACTACTTCGCAATCAAGGCCAGCAACACTAGCGGCTACAGCAGCTATTCCAACGAATTGAGTGCCAAGCCGATTGCCACGCCGGTCGCACCAGTTGCGCTCTCCGCAACTTCAGGTGACGGCCA
>NZ_JBFTQB010001676.1:0-425 GCF_056398785.1 Paenibacillus sp. 01T422
CCGGTCACCTACAGCATCTATGCAGGAACTGTAATAGGTTCGTATGAGCCGATCCCTGTCGCGACGGTGACYGGTTCGACCAACACCAGCACGATAACGGGGCTGACGAACGGAACGACGTACTACTTCGCRATCAAGGCCAGCAACACCAGYGGSTACAGCAGCTACTCCAAYGAATTGRGTGCCAMGCCGATCGCCAMGCCGAACACGCCAGTTGCACTTTCTGCAACTTCAGGTGACGGTCAAGTAACACTCRCTTGGAGCGGTGTATCGGATGCGGTCACCTACAGCATCTATGCAGGAACTGTAATAGGTTCGTATGAGCCGATCCCTGTCGCGACGGTGAAYGGTTCGACCAACACCAGCACGATAACGGGGCTGACGAACGGAACGACGTACTACTTCGCAATCAAGGCCAGCAACAC
>NZ_JBFTQB010001677.1:0-425 GCF_056398785.1 Paenibacillus sp. 01T422
ATCTACTCCTGTGCCCAGTTCCAGGTTGACGCTCCATGTAGAAGGTTCAGCTGAGATAGATGGAAAAGCTACCGTTAATCTGCGCTGTTTGGTGGCTTGGAACAAAATAGCGGTAGACACTACTAAGACGATCCCTGAAAGGTTCTCAGGCAAAAAGGTCATACTATCCCTGAGGCAGTTCGCGCTTTCGCACTTAATTTACTTACAAAAAGTAAATAACTTACTTGACCAACAGACATTAAAGGCGTAATATAAGTTACATAAAGTAACTTGGTTATTAAATGTAACCACAAGGAGCGATGACGATGATTTCACCTATATTTGTTGGGCACGGATCCCCCATGATGGCGATTCAAGATTCAGCGTGCACCGAATTTCTTTTGGACTATGGCAAAAAGGTTTCACCCAAAGCCATCGTTATTTTT
>NZ_JBFTQB010001678.1:0-424 GCF_056398785.1 Paenibacillus sp. 01T422
CCTCACCAACCGCTTGACTTCGTTCGAGAAGGGTCTCTCCTGAGGAGTAGTCCGCCCAAAAGCGATAAGCGTCTACTACAGTTACCATGCTATCCAAACGGCAAAACCGGGAAAGATCAATACCTTGCTCCTCATCCAGATAAGTGAAGGTTTGAGCTACTGGCAAGGGCTCACCAACACCAGTTGATTCGATCAGGATATAATCAAATTTATCCTCCTTGGCAAGCCGCTCAACTTCCTTCAACAGATCGTCGCGCAATGTGCAGCAGATACAGCCGTTAGACATCTCAACCAGACTCTCGTTCGTTCGAGAAAGCCCTCCCCCCTCCCGAATTAGCCCAGCATCGATATTGACCTCGCTTAAGTCATTGACAATAACGGCTACTCGTAAACCATCTCGATTATGCAGAACGTGGTTCAGCAG
>NZ_JBFTQB010001679.1:0-423 GCF_056398785.1 Paenibacillus sp. 01T422
GAGATCCTCCGGCTATCCAGCGCGGGGGATTTTTTTTGTCCGAGAGGGGCAAAAGCCTAGAAACGCGCATAAGATGTAATATCATTGTGAATAAGTAGGGGCTAGCTAGCAAGCTATCATGAGAAATGCTTGTGAATAAGCTTCCGAAGCCAGTTTTTTAACGAAAAAAGGAGGTAAGGTGTTGAAAATCCATATTGTCAAAAAGGGAGATACCCTGTACGAGCTTGCCAAAAAATATCATAGTACATTGGATCAGATCATTGCATTTAACCCGCAAATTGCAGATCCCAATGTACTAGACATCGGCATGAAGGTGAAGATACCTTCCAAACCGAAGCCGGTCGAACCGCCAGCGTCTGAGTATGTTTACAAGCACATTGTTCAGCAGGGAGACAGCCTGTGGAAGCTTGGGAAAGCCTGGGA
>NZ_JBFTQB010001680.1:0-421 GCF_056398785.1 Paenibacillus sp. 01T422
ATATAAGGCTTTTTTTGTCATTTACTTAACAAAAATCTTACAAATACCTTAACAAAACTTAACAGCAGAAAGCGGTGATTTTATGGGCAGACAGAGCAAAATCGAGAAACTTGGACTTGAAAAATTAATTGCCGACGCGCTCGCTGCCGGGAAGTCTACCAGACAGATTGCTGAGATGTGTTCGAAGAAAGCGAAGCAGACAATTTCCCATGTGGCCGTGAATGAGTTCATCAAGACGATCGATCAGGTCAAGAAGAGGGATGTTGTTGTCAAGGAACCATCCCGGGTTGAACGAATCACGAACTTCGATCTGGATATAATTGAGCTCCAGTATCGAACGACATCTGTATTACTAGAGCGTTTTGAATTTATAAATGGGCTACCGGATATGTTTGAACAGCGCTTTGCGGCAATCATAGAG
>NZ_JBFTQB010001681.1:0-421 GCF_056398785.1 Paenibacillus sp. 01T422
GCTTTGCAGTGACGGCTCCTATCAAGCGATCATACATCCAGCACTAATTTCTGCTGGTTAGCGCTTTCATTGCGCTTATGAAGTCTGTTCTGCATACGCAAAACTCAGCGAATGCTTACGATGCAAGTTTTCTACGGAAAACTCAGAGAATGCTTACGAAGCTAGTTTTGCTTACGCAAAACTCTTAGGAGGAAACTAACATGCTCTTGAAGTGGAAAATGCTTTTTCAACTAGCGTACTATCGAATTTTGATGCTCCTTGGTCTTAAGGGAGAAGAAATCTATTACATAGGTGGAAGCGAAGCTTTACCGCCGCCGCTAACGAGAGAAGAAGAAGAATACTTATTGGAAAAATTACCGTCCGGGGATGCCGCAATTCGAGCGATGTTGATTGAACGCAACCTGCGATTGGTTGTTTATAT
>NZ_JBFTQB010001682.1:0-419 GCF_056398785.1 Paenibacillus sp. 01T422
ACAACCGAAGATGGCGGGTTTATGGCAACAAGTGTTGTAACTGTAAGTGAACCGTCAAGCAACAAGTGTTGTAACTGTAAGTGAACCGTCAAGTGGTGTCGTTAAGGTAACAGGCGTTTCCGTAGATACAAATACGGTTGCTCTCACAGTAGGAGGCACGCAAACGCTGGCAGCAACAATTACTCCAGCAGATGCGACGAACAAAGCGGTAACCTGGACATCGGACAAACCAGAAGTAGCAACTGTAGATCGTGCGACAGGTAAGGTGACGGCAGTTACAGCTGGAACCGCTACGATTACGGTAACAACCGAAGATGGCGGGTTTATGGCAACAAGTGTTGTAACTGTAAGTGAACCGTCAAGTGGTGTCGTTAAGGTAACAGGCGTTTCCGTAGATACAAATACGGCTGCTCTCACAG
>NZ_JBFTQB010001683.1:0-419 GCF_056398785.1 Paenibacillus sp. 01T422
ATTCTTGTTTTTGTCGGCAGTTTGACGGCATATACAACGCCTGCTTTGCTCGGTGGCAAGCAGCGGGTTATCTCCACATTTCTTTATCAGAATGCAATTACGCTTAATGATTGGCACCTTGCTTCTGTCATTGCTGTGATTATGATCGTGATCACCTTCGTCGTCATTGCGCTAATGAATAAACTGGCGACTAAATTAAATCCGAAGGGGTAGAACTATGCGGGAAAAGAATCGAGGGCTGGCGTTGTTCACCCTTCTTGTCTATATTTTCTTGCTCGGGCCGCTCGTTATTATAGCATTTGCTTCATTTGAGCCAGGGAGTGTACTGAAATTCCCACCGACAGGATTTTCGTTGAAATGGTACCGCAACATTTGGGAAGTTAAGATGTTCATGACAACCGCGGGCACCTCTATTATTG
>NZ_JBFTQB010001684.1:0-418 GCF_056398785.1 Paenibacillus sp. 01T422
CCTCAGAAACAGTTAATGATAGTCTAGTGCTTTGGCAATAATTTTATTACAGTAATAAGGGACTTAAACACACAAAGGCAATCTGCATAGAAAGCTACCGCAACACTAAATGCAGCAGCAGGCATGTTGGAAACTGCTATACGATTAAACAATGGAAATATAAGATTAAACAGACAAATCTGAAACATGAAGACATTGATAAGAATATAATTTATTTAAAAGAACTTCTATCATATCCCTATTTTGCCTAATTCAATGAGTAACAAATTGAATTAAGTCTTGCCTACTTCTAGCGCATAGACCAGCTTCAATAAACAACTCTCCATAAGCATTTACCATGGTATCAAAATCATTTATTAATTTCAGTACATACTTACTATTGTTCGCCATTTTAGTTCTTTTGTCCTTATCATTAGCT
>NZ_JBFTQB010001685.1:0-418 GCF_056398785.1 Paenibacillus sp. 01T422
TGTTTCTACAGACATGTGATCGATACTTTACAACAAATTCCCTATGAAAACGGAACCGTGTATGATAATTTAATGGAAGTGACGAGGCTGGATATTGCGACTTTTACGGCACCTTTGCTCCCATTGCTCGCGAAGATTGAATTCAGTCTTGACAACTTCCTAGTCGTTATCCGAGATCTTTTCGATAATCATCTGGGCTTGACGATGGATGACATGGAGCAATTTGGACGAAAGCTATGGCAAGTGATGACCTCTTGCGAGGAGCGTATCCGCGAGGAATATAATCTGATCGATTGGTGGACATTCATCGAGGCCGAGCAGCAATCCCCTGCTTTCCAAAAAATATTCGCAGGTTTCACCAAAACACTTGTTGCTTGCCAGTCCAAGATCGCCAACACGCAAACGGTAGGTCCTGTAG
>NZ_JBFTQB010001686.1:0-417 GCF_056398785.1 Paenibacillus sp. 01T422
TAGGGGCTGTCTGCATCTGCATGAGCCGGATTGCAAGGTTCGTGATGCGGTGGCCGAAGGAACGATTGCCGCTTCGCGTTATGATCATTACTTGTTATTTTTAGGGGAAATCAAGGATCGGAAGAGGAGGTATTAGGAACGAATGGTACATGTAGCACCTTCTATTTTATCAGCGAACTTCGCAAGACTTGGTGAAGAGATTAAAGACGCCGAGCTTGGCGGAGCAGATTGGATCCATGTGGATGTCATGGATGGCCATTTCGTGCCCAATATTACGATTGGACCACTTGTTGTTGAAGCCATACGTCCGGTGACGAAGTTGCCGCTGGATGTCCATTTAATGATAGAGGAGCCTGATCGCTATATTCCTGACTTTATTAAAGCAGGCGCAGACCTCATCTCTGTTCATGTAGAGGC
>NZ_JBFTQB010001687.1:0-417 GCF_056398785.1 Paenibacillus sp. 01T422
CAGCTATGTTCCGATTCACATTTGCCGGGGATTCCTCTAATCTGCTTTTTGACAACCAAAGCAATAGTGGCGGAATTACGCTGGATGCTGCAAACAATGCGATTTCTGGCTACTCCGATCAAAAAAGCGGTCTTTCTACAGGTGCAACGCGTATTTTCATCTATGCTACCTTCGATAAGCCAGTAACCGCAAGTGGCAAACTGACGGGCAGTGGCGGCGGTGGAACGAATGTGCAGGCCTATTACAAATTCGACACCACGACGAATAAAGTAGTCACTATGAAGATTGCAACGTCCTTGATCAGTTTAGATCAGGCCAAGAAAAACCTGGAGTTAGAAATCAGCCCAGCTGATACGTTTGAAACGATTAAAGATAAGGCTCAAACACAGTGGGATCAGCAAATGGGCATCATTCAGG
>NZ_JBFTQB010001688.1:0-416 GCF_056398785.1 Paenibacillus sp. 01T422
GTCATACCGTTCTCCAAGATTGCATGCTAACAATTCATATGAGAATTAAACCAATCGGAAATAACATTCACCAACTAAGCCTGAACACTTAAAAGGGCTTTCGGTATGTTCTTTCGACGGATAGAAATTTTTTCCTTCTTTCTTCTGTTTATTTCTTTGTTTAACTGCAAAAAACCTGTCGTATCGACAGGTTGATAATGTATCAATTGGTAAAGTGCCAGGACATCTCTTTTCTAAATATATTTATTTTGTTAGGCTAAACTGCCCATTCACCTTCAATCTGGCACGATGGAGTCTGGATTTCACAGTCCCCTCCGAAATGTTAAGAATGGCTGCCATTTCCTTGATCGAGAGTTGATAATGAGCATGCAAAATCAGAATTTCTCGATACTTGGGAGGCAGAGAAATTACTTTTG
>NZ_JBFTQB010001689.1:0-415 GCF_056398785.1 Paenibacillus sp. 01T422
GGATGTACCTGATGGAAAGTTGGTCGATTTCTATGCTCAAATTGAAAAATCCCTTGCAGGCAAAGTAAACATATTCGACCAGGACAACGAAATGTTAATTGTCAGCACGGAAGCTGAGAAATTCACCGTTATTGAGGTTATGGCTGGACTCAATGTAAATACGGATCAAATGGCATTGCTACTGCTGCCTTCGGATGCCGAGTTAACGGATTTATTCAGCGATTATGGATTTACTAGCGAAAGTGATCATAACTACTTGTATGAGAAGCTCGTCGTCTCCTTCCGATTTACAGAGGATTGCAAGCAAGCAGATGTCGATCAAGCGTCGCTGCAAATCGAAGAGCATCTTCTCGCCCTATACAAGGATCATGGGCGTGATGTTTATGTCGTCGATCGTCAGCTCGAAGAGCTAATG
>NZ_JBFTQB010001690.1:0-415 GCF_056398785.1 Paenibacillus sp. 01T422
GTGCAGCAGCTCATGAGTACCTGTTGATATCCGGTCAGAAGGAAACTCTGTGCAGCAGCTCATGAGTACCTGTTGATATCCGGTCAGAAGGAAACTCTAACAACATGTACCGAGAACCATTTAACGTTGATGTTCTCTTGACTTCTATATCCTCAATTATTCCTCGGTATACCCGCACTTCTTGACCAACAAGTACACGAAGCGGAATATTCCTTTTTTCAAGTTCTTCCCGAAATAATTTCACACGCAATTCAACAAATTCAATCTCATTTGTAAACTTACCATTCTCATGATGAGGAGTTGCAATGACAGAGTGTATGCCCTGTACGACAGCTTGCTTGGCCATCGAAATGGAGTTCTCTAAGTCACAGGAACCATCATCAACACCTGGTAGTATATGACTATGTATATCAAT
>NZ_JBFTQB010001691.1:0-409 GCF_056398785.1 Paenibacillus sp. 01T422
TGTTGCCAGTTACTATGGTCTATACAAACTTCCTCCGCTGCTCAAAAAGTTCAAAGAATTTTGTCCAGACGTGCAATTCAATGTTACATCCGCTTTAAGTCCTGAGATTCTCGCATTGCTCCACCAAGAAGAGATCCATGTGGGTGTAATTAGAGGAGACTATCCATGGTTTGATGCCAGATGTCTACTACATGACGAGCTCATTTATATCATTTCAAAAGATGACATTGACTTGGATTGTCTGCCAGATTTGCCTCATATCTACTATAAAGAGCCAAGAATGAAAACAATGAGTTCCATGCAGTCACCCTTCAGCGAAACGATTCAAGCTTGGTGGCATGAACGGTATAACGCGCCGCCTATGATTACAATGCGGGTAGACTCCTATGAAACTTGTAAGGAAATGGTG
>NZ_JBFTQB010001692.1:0-408 GCF_056398785.1 Paenibacillus sp. 01T422
CCACACCTCCCAGATCAGGATGGTTTTCACTGAAAAAACCAATCATCTGGAAGACGGATTTGAAAATAGGTGATTGAGCCATAGTCGGTATCATAGGGGTTGAAATAAGTAAAACGACAAACAATACGAAACTAACAGATGTAATCAAAAAACCATATTTCAGTTTCCTTTGAACTGCTTTTCGAATCAGTATTGATTGTTCAGTGGATGTTCGGTCCCATAATGTGTTAAAAGATGTTGATGGAAACTCATGATCAAGTTTTTTATTAAGAATTCTTTTGATTGGGGCATTAAGTTCATCCATATGACGATTAACCTCCAAATCTGCTAGATGGATTCATTGTATAATCAAATTCCGGAATTTTCTTTCGCAATGACTTTAAAGCCGTATTTAACCTGGATTTACAA
>NZ_JBFTQB010001693.1:0-408 GCF_056398785.1 Paenibacillus sp. 01T422
ATGTCCATGTAACTTCCGTGAATGGAGACTCCTATCTCTTTACCTTCACAGGTAGCGGTATCGAGCTCCTCTCGCCAACTGGGCCGGAGCTTGGGGACATCGACATTTATATCGATGGAGAGTTGAAGAAAACTATCAATGCCTATTCGACCATTCGGAGTGCTGGACAAAGTCTCTACCGTATATCTTCGCTTCCGAAAGGCGCTCATACTTTGAAAGCGGTCAAAAAATCAGGTAGCTACATGCTTGTAGATGCATTCAAATTTGATATAACTCCGAACATTGGCACACCTTCAGTCCCTCCATCTAGTGGCGGCGGCTATGGTGGTGGGTATGGCGGAGTAATTGCTAACACCAGCGCATTTAGTGTCGTACGTACGGCTCAAGCGGATGGAACAAGCAAAGAAG
>NZ_JBFTQB010001694.1:0-408 GCF_056398785.1 Paenibacillus sp. 01T422
ATAATTTTGTTAATATATTGTAAATAAAATCATTTACTTGTCGATCTATTATTGGTAAAATAATACATGTAAATTTATTCAAATTATGATTAATATATCAATTTATGGGGGAAACAAATGAAGACAATTTTACCAGCTGATCGTAAAGAATTTATCTCGAATTCTATTAAGTTTCAAATTGAAAATGATCTTTGGCCAGGTTATGTACATGGATATCCTCATAAAAAGGCGTACAGAACTATGAACCATATTGGAATTCAAGATATTTGGAAACCAGGACTTACTGAATTAAATCTTTATATTCATATTCCTTTTTGTGAGAGAATATGTTCGTTTTGCAATCTTTTTAAAATGGCAGTAGGTAAAAATGATAGCGATCTCCTTGATAATTATGTGGAAGCAGTCATC
>NZ_JBFTQB010001695.1:0-405 GCF_056398785.1 Paenibacillus sp. 01T422
AGCGCCAGAAAATCTAGTTAGTTGGGTAAAAGTGGAACATTTGCAGCAAATAGCAGGAGGAATCGGCGTTAACTACAAAACTACAAGTGACCTATCTACTCAATTGCACAGCTCCAAGGGGGCGATCAACTAAGGCGCCGCAGCTAGGATAGATGGAAAAGCTACCGTTAATCTGAGCTGTTTAGTGGCCGGGAATGAAATAACGGTASACRCTCCAGCTAAATCGTCAGTAGGGGAAGAKATTTGGGTRTACTYGGYWAAATTAGCGCCAGAAAATCYAGTTAGTTGGGKAAAAGTGGAACATTTGCAGCAAATAGCAGGAGGAATCGGCGTTAACTACAAGTGACCTATCTACTCAATTGCACAGCTCCAAGGGGGCGATCAACTAAGGCGCCGCAGCTAGGA
>NZ_JBFTQB010001696.1:0-405 GCF_056398785.1 Paenibacillus sp. 01T422
AGATTACTTGGAGTTAGCGCCGAGATTACTGCTGCTACTTTCCGCTATAGATCCACTTGTGCTCAATTAACTCCAGTTTCTACCACTCATATCAGCGTTTCTACTGGTTTTCGCCCAGCTACCAGCAATTTAGCTGTAGTCTCTRCCGCTATTTCATTCCAAGCCACCAAACAGYGCAGATTAACGGTAGCTTTTCCATCTATCTCAGCTGAASCATCTACATGGAGYGTCAACCTGGAACTGGGCACAGGAGTAGATAGATTACTTGGAGTTAGCGCCGATTACTGCTGCTACTTTCCGCTATAGATCCACTTGTGCTCAATTAACTCCAGTTTCTACCACTCATATCAGCGTTTCTACTGGTTTTCGCCCAGCTACCAGCAATTTAGCTGTAGTCTCTACCGC
>NZ_JBFTQB010001697.1:0-403 GCF_056398785.1 Paenibacillus sp. 01T422
CTTCAGTAATCGTGCAGTTAGGCCTATGAATATCCGAAGGGAAACATACCGCGAACATGCCCGGCTTCAACAGTATGCCTGTCTCAAGTTGAGCTGGATCTGTTTCATAAAAAGCGACATCATGCGTATCGAATTTGTTATCGATGACTTTGGCATCCGGATGCAGCTTATAGAAACACAGCTTCTCTTCACCGCTGACAAGGAACTGTATATCCGTGTACACAACATGTGATTCCGGCAGTTGTTCCTCAGCTGGACGGGTGACAACCTCTTGCACATTAGCAAACATCAAGTCGCCGTTATCTCCTTCTAAATCGTATCTGCCAGCCTCCACCTCGCTTAAATTACGGCTCAAAATGTAGTCGATCCCCCGACCTATTGCCGCGGGCCACATATGACGCTC
>NZ_JBFTQB010001698.1:0-402 GCF_056398785.1 Paenibacillus sp. 01T422
GTGTAGGGCGGCTTACCTCGAATTTCTTGGCGAGCTCCGGCTCAGACGGAAGTTTGTCTCCCGGCTTAAGTTCGCCTTCGTTGATGCTTCTTTCAATCTCTTCTTTGACTCTGAGATAAAGCAACTTTTTCTCCAAATTTCAGCGATTCCTCTCTATAGGTTGATGATGGTAGTATGTTCAATGTTCACTTAAGTTCAAGCTGTCTGACAACAATAGTGTACCACAATTTTTGAAATTTGAAAGACTAGTTAAGCCATATTATTAGCAAAATCAAGCCATTCATCTACACAATTATTTAACATTGGATCGATTGACATAAGCGAGATATCTTCCCTATAATTTTAGATGTCAGACAGCATGAAACGCAACGAGGAAGGAAGGAGGACTTGCTACAATCAGGG
>NZ_JBFTQB010001699.1:0-402 GCF_056398785.1 Paenibacillus sp. 01T422
ATATGGTGAAGGTAACGGGTACCACGCAGTTATCGTGAAGGAACTTCGTGATTTAATCGAGTCGTTCTAAGTGAATGCTAAGGTGAGGGCATATGATTAACATAGATACATTTGTTTTAGGACCGGTTAGCACCAATGCGTATTTATTATCAGATCCGGAGACGAAAAAGGGTATTATTATAGATCCTGGGATGAACCCAAAGTCACTGATCAAAAAGATTGCTGACCTAGAGATTGAAGCGATTCTTCTGACGCATGCGCATTTCGATCATATTGGCGGTGTTGACGAAATTCGCAAGCTTAAGAAATGTCCCGTTTATATTCATGATCTGGAAGCCGATTGGCTGACGAATCCGAAGAAAAACGGTTCAACCCGTTGGCCTGAGTTGGGCGTCCTTATTG
>NZ_JBFTQB010001700.1:0-401 GCF_056398785.1 Paenibacillus sp. 01T422
TTCGCTGCTTCGCAAGCCCGATTTGTGAAGCTTATATTTCAGCTGTATCTGATGCTAGATACGATAGCTTTTACAGCCGGCATTGCCTTAGAAAGTAGCGAACAGCTGTGGCTTCGTCCCGAGCAGGTGTGGGGCTACGATACGACGGATAAGGCACAGCAATTTCTAAGTAAACTAGCCGTGAAAATCATTAGCGGGCCGGCGAAGGATTCGCTGGACGCCGATCAATCGATGATTCAAGCTGCCGAGCAATTTATTCATGACAATTATATGTATGATCTGAATTTAACGATGTTGGCCGAACGTTTTAATTATAATTCTTCCTATTTTTCCGAGATGTTTAAAGCCAAGGCCGGTAAAACTTTTATTCAATATATCACGGATGTGAGGATGGCGAAGGC
>NZ_JBFTQB010001701.1:0-400 GCF_056398785.1 Paenibacillus sp. 01T422
CTCCAACACGCTGCAGCGGTGTGCGCGCAATAATATCAGCTAAATAGTCAGGATTAGCCAATATTTTCTCCGTAAGCGGTGTTTTAAAATACCAAGGACCRATGCTGTTCACGTTAATTCCGAATTTCCCCCACTCCAGCGCCAGCACCTTCGTCATTTGAATCATAGCTGCCTTAGTAGCCGCGTATACAACACCTGTACGTAGGGCAACCTGTCCGGCAACAGAGGCAATATTGATGATCCGACCATATCCCTGCTCTTTCATATGACCGCCTACAATTTGGGCGCACAAAAAGGCGGATTTGAGATTCGTCTGCATAATGGTATCCCATTCTTCATCGGTTACAGCCAGTGCTTGACTGCGAATATTCATCCCTGCGTTGTTGATTAGAATATCCAA
>NZ_JBFTQB010001702.1:0-400 GCF_056398785.1 Paenibacillus sp. 01T422
ATCTCATTCGACTCGCTCGGGTGGGTGCGATTTCGCGACATTTGGTTCACTTAAACATACAGCATTATAGACTGAATTTCAGCGGTACTCCTGAAGGCAACACACCAACAATATGCTCGCGAAGCGAGTCATTCGTGTGCATCTCTTCGCTAAAGATAGCGATAATCCCGCTATCTTCCCGCGTTCGGATTAAGCGGCCTATCCCTTGTCTCAGCCTTAACAGCATATAGGGAATGTCCACTTCCTCGAAAGGATTAGAGGCTGCTTCCCTTTTCGCCATGAAAACGGGATCTTGTGGTGGAAACGGAAGCGCCCAAATAATCACGTTCGACAATGACGGTCCTGGCACGTCAAGTCCTTCCCATAAGCTAACCGCAGCAAGCACGCTATGCTCGTCTCC
>NZ_JBFTQB010001703.1:0-398 GCF_056398785.1 Paenibacillus sp. 01T422
AACAAATTGGCCTATTGGCAGCTATCAATTCAATAGGAATGGCTGTTGGCGCAGCCGTTGCCGGTGCGAGCGCAGATCGCTATGGACCTGTTGGCGCAGCCGTTGCCGGTGCGAGCGCAGATCGCTATGGACGTAGATCCGTCCTTTTGGTTACGCTTTTGATATTCTCTGTTGCCAGCGGACTCTCCGCATTAGCAACAGGTTTCATTATGTTATGCACCCTGCGTTTCATTACAGGGTTTGGTCTAGGCGGGGAGCTTCCCGTTGCCTCCACACTTGTTTCGGAATCGTTCTCCGCTACGGAGAGAGGAAGGGCTGTGGTGCTGCTCGAAAGCTTTTGGGCATGCGGGTGGATTATCGCGGCTTTAATATCCTATTTTGTTATTCCTACTTATGGC
>NZ_JBFTQB010001704.1:0-397 GCF_056398785.1 Paenibacillus sp. 01T422
ACGTTCTACTCTCCCAGAACCCTGCGGTTCAAGTACCATCGACGCTGGAGGGCTTAACGGTCGTGTTCGAGATGGGAACGCGTGGGTCCCCTCCGCCATCATCACCAAACAGTCAAAGCGTGTTTGCGCCTTGAAAACTAGATACGAAACTTGCGTAAAGAATATTTGTCATCTCCGTTAGACGTAGAGACTAGCTGCTTAGTCAGCTGTAATCAGAGAGACTTTTGACTTCGTCAAAAGATCCCTTTATTAGGTTAAGCCCTCGACCGATTAGTATTCGTCAGCTGCATACGTTGCCGCACTTCCACCTCGAACCTATCAACCTCGTCGTCTACAAGGGGTCTTACATACTGGGAAATCTCATCTTGAGGGGGGCTTCGCGCTTAGATGCTTTCAG
>NZ_JBFTQB010001705.1:0-396 GCF_056398785.1 Paenibacillus sp. 01T422
GTTAAGGGTCAGACGATTGCTCGTCTTTATATCTGAAAGCTTAATAGCTCATTGACTTGCTAGCGAGATTATTCATCTCATTTATAGTCGATTACTCGACTGTGCTTACTCACTCGTTGTTCAGTTTTCAAAGATCAATTTCTTTCGCTCACTGCCGTGTTACCGAAGCAGCGAAAAGTAATATACCATACTATTTTTCATTGTGCAACTCTTTTTTTATTTCTTTTTTCGAGCTGCTTTTACACGCTTATTTCGCGGCTTTCTTGCGGCCGGAATGACAATATAACATGTCCAACAAGTGGAATGCAACTTTTTTTTTCATTTCCTAAACAAAGAACACCTGCCGCTAGAGCAAGTGTGAAAGTCACCTTTTATCCATCATATACGGTATAACTG
>NZ_JBFTQB010001706.1:0-393 GCF_056398785.1 Paenibacillus sp. 01T422
GCTTATGAGCGGACAACACGGCCGCGGGGGACGAAGGAGTATTACGGAAACAAGCTTTCTGGGAAAAATGTGCTGGTCGGGGCTTTGAGCAAGAAGCTTCAGTTGGATGCAGCTTTGGAGCATGGTTTTTACCACACTCCTTTGCGGAATATTACGGATCATAAAGTACTGACTCGACTAGAGTATGTTGCACTGTATCAGTCAATTCGTCTATTTGGTTCGGATGATGCGGGTATCTCTTGGTATGGAAGAGTGAGAGATTGGAAGGTTGTTCCACGCTCTGCGATAACAGAGATTCCTTCTAGTAGGGGAGCTACGGACGAGCTTTATGTGAAGTTTGAAGTGGAAGAATGGGTGAAAAAGAAGAAGGCGATTATTCCCGCTGGGCATGGG
>NZ_JBFTQB010001707.1:0-393 GCF_056398785.1 Paenibacillus sp. 01T422
GCTGAATAGAAAATCGTTAATCCAGAAATCATGGTGTAATCGTTGGAATAAACCGATGAAACGAAATGTTTACCCAAACCGGGCACTGAGAAAATTTGTTCAACGACAAGGGTCCCTGTAATAACGTTTACAAATATTGGGCCGATAATTGTGATAACTGGTAATATCGCATTTCGAATTGTATGTCTCACAACAACCGTCATATTGGATAAACCTTTGGATTTAGCCGTTTTAATGTAGTCCTGGTTAAGAACGTCTAACATCGATGTACGCATCAAACGAGCCAAAATGGCAATGGTTCCGAATGAGAGCGCAATCGCCGGCAAAACACGATAGCTTGGCCCTTTCCACAAACCTGCTGGAAGAATCCCCCATTTAACACCAACATAATAC
>NZ_JBFTQB010001708.1:0-392 GCF_056398785.1 Paenibacillus sp. 01T422
ACCCTATGAAACGTACAAGCAATTACTAGACTTGATTTATCCCCATACTATTGAAATTAACTGTTTAAAAAAACGACTTTGTTTCCGTTAAAAAAAATGTTGAAAAAAGAGGGAATATGGCGGGTGTGTGGAATACATATTTAAGTAATTGTAATGTAAACACAATATTATCCAAGTTATAGGAGGTGCCAGGGGCTTGAGCAACAATGATATCATTGTTAGTTTAGACATCGGTACATCCAAGGTTCGTGCTATTATTGGGGAAGTTGTTAATGGAACCATTAATATAATAGGTGTGGGATCTGCCGAGTCAGAGGGTATTCGTAAAGGCGCAATCGTTGATATTGATCAAACGGTGAACTCCATTCGGAGCGCTGTTGACCATGCTGAAC
>NZ_JBFTQB010001709.1:0-392 GCF_056398785.1 Paenibacillus sp. 01T422
GCGGAAAGCTAACACGAGGAATTGTGAAAGACTTATTAACGAATTCACCGACACATCCACATGGGATAAAAGTTAGACTAACCGATGGACAAGTAGGAAGGGTTAAAGAAATTATATCGCCGGCTAGGTGATTAGAACGCAGGGGGAGCGAGAATGGCAAAGGCGAAAGTTGCAAAAAGACCAACGCGCGACGAGTTTGTTTTAGAAGAAATAGGGAATCAATTGTCGGAAGCGAAAATGGAAAACTCAGAAATCGTGCTAACGGTTTGGGGTCGTGTAGAAACGGTACGTGGTCTTATCAAAACGATGGATTCACGTACAGGACGAGTACATATGGAGACAAGCAACGGGGAATTGGATAAAGTTCCTTTTATGGATATTATGAAAGTGGA
>NZ_JBFTQB010001710.1:0-391 GCF_056398785.1 Paenibacillus sp. 01T422
GTTATGCCACTGGATGTAACCTCAATTACTTTCATGAGCACTACTCCTTTACCCGACCATAGTGTATCTTATCAATACGTGACCCTTAAGCGTAATGACGTAAATCTAGTCAACTTTTTTTCCACTAAACTCTTCTCTTACCATCTGCATTTGAGTAATATGACGTTTCGCATGCTGACACATGAAATAAATATATTGGTAAACATCAATTTTTCCGAGATTGTTTACAGTCATCATCGTTTTATATAAAATGCCTTCCCCATCTGGTATTTCTCTAAGTATTTCTTTGCACTCATTTATTTGTTCTTCCAGAATTTTTTTTATTGCTAGTATTGTTTTATCTCCCAATGGTTCCATATGCTCAGGTCGTATCCAGACAAATGAT
Source organism: Paenibacillus sp. 01T422 (assembly GCF_056398785.1). Lineage (NCBI taxonomy): Bacteria > Bacillati > Bacillota > Bacilli > Caryophanales > Paenibacillaceae > Paenibacillus > Paenibacillus sp. 01T422. Next base: position 386 of record NZ_JBFTQB010001710.1, read on the forward strand.
TTATGT
>NZ_JBFTQB010001711.1:0-391 GCF_056398785.1 Paenibacillus sp. 01T422
GAAGAAAGCCACTCCATACAAGTAGCAGGTGGAGTGGCTTTTCTCTATTTGGAGAGGAGTCATTCGATGAGTGAACATCAGCCGATTTTGCAAATGACGGATATTCACAAACAATTTCCGGGTGTCAAAGCGCTGTCAGGTGTTAACTTCCAGTTGTTCCCTGGAGAGGTTCACGCGCTGATGGGTGAGAATGGTGCGGGAAAATCCACCTTGATTAAAGTTCTTACGGGTGTATATTCCATAGATCAAGGATATGTAGAAATGGATCAGAATCCGATCAAGATCAACAGTCCTTTGGATGCGCAACAAGCAGGAATCAGCACGGTGTACCAGGAAGTCAATTTGTGCCCGAATCTTTCTGTAGCGGAAAATATGTTTATCGGCCGCGAGC
>NZ_JBFTQB010001712.1:0-389 GCF_056398785.1 Paenibacillus sp. 01T422
GAACTGCTTCATCGTGCTGCCTGTGGTTTCCTTAAACAAGTTAAATAAGCGGGAGCGTGAGACGGGAAAGAGCTCAAGCAGGTCGTCGACATGCAAATCTTCTTGATAATGCGCAATTAAATAGGAGAGTACATTACCAATCAGCTGTTCATCCTCCGACCTAATGGAGCCGGAATTTGCTACTTCATTATGCAAGCCAAGCAGCAGGAGGAAAAATTCTGACATGCATTTCAGCATAATTAATTCGAAATATGGCTTCTTGTCTTTGAGCGTTTGTTCTAGCTCAGCGAGCAGCATTTGGAGTTGATCCAGCTGCTGCACAGTTAGGAAGTGATGGCTAGAGTCAGGATGCAATGTCTTTAAGAATCTGGAGAGAGACAAGTCTGTCG
>NZ_JBFTQB010001713.1:0-387 GCF_056398785.1 Paenibacillus sp. 01T422
GTCAATCGCTGCAGATTCCTCCAGTTCCGGAGGTAACCCTTCAAAGAAAGATTTCATTACGAAGAAATTGTACGTGCTGATTAGCCCAGGCAGCCAAAGTGCCCAGTAGGTGTTCATAATACCCAGCGTTTTGATGAGGATATAGTTAGGAATAATCCCTCCGCCAAACAACATGGTGAACGTTATGAGCATAAGTAGGACATTCCTACCCTTGAGGCGCTTGCGACTTAATGGATAGGCCGCCATAATGGTTGCTACAATGTTAATGGAAGTCCCCACAACTGTGATGAGTAATGTATTCTTCATGGCATTAAACAGCTGACCGTCGTCAATTAAGTTTTTAAATGAAGTGAATGTGATTTCCTTCGGCCATAAGAAAACTTCCCC
>NZ_JBFTQB010001714.1:0-386 GCF_056398785.1 Paenibacillus sp. 01T422
GCTTAGAAGCGTGAAACTCATAACAATACCAACGATGAAAATGCTAAACGAACGAATATTTTTCGCTTTATTAATTTGGTTCATGCCCACGACGCCTACGACTTCGAACACACCGGCAAACATTAGATAAATCCAACCCATTACACGGCAGCTCCTTTCGTATTATTCTCTTTCGTAACAAATTTCAGTCCGAATACACCGGATAATAGCAGAATAATAAGGAATACTTTGAGAAGCCTGAACGGTTCTCCAAACAAAAGCATTTCGACTAATACCGTGCCTGCTGTCCCCATCCCTGTGAAAACGGCATAGACTGTACCCACTGGAAGTTTCGTAGACGCGCTAATAACTAGATGAAAAGAGATATACATCGCAACAATCGTGCA
>NZ_JBFTQB010001715.1:0-385 GCF_056398785.1 Paenibacillus sp. 01T422
TTTTCCTGAAATAGGGTACCACAGTTCCCTTTCAGGTGGGGCGTGCTCGAAGCCGGTGAGGGGGGGGTACCACAGTTCCCTTTCAGGTGGGGCGTGCTCGAAGCCGGTGAGGGGGCAGGCAAGGTGACGTCCTGCAAAAGGAACTATAGTCCGCTATTTGTTAGAAAAGCTGGCTTTTTGGACAGTTCGCGGAACTGTGATCCGCTATTTTCACGTTCTGGGTTGAAAAGCGAGGCCAACAGGGAAAATAAGGCGATCTAGTTCCGCTTAAGCAGCCAGAAAGGCGTTTTTCCTGAAATAGGGTACCACAGTTCCCTTTCAGGTGGGGCGTGCTCGAAGCCGGTGAGGGGGCAGGCAAGGTGACGTCCTGCAAAAGGAACTATAG
>NZ_JBFTQB010001716.1:0-385 GCF_056398785.1 Paenibacillus sp. 01T422
GTAATAAATAGACTTATTGATATCACAAAGACTAAAGAAATTTTCAACATTGTTCCACCACTCCGATTAGCGGGAAAAGGCAGCCGCTTGACGTCGACTGCCTTCCTGTTTTTATTAAGCTATAGTGTCCCTTAGCGTAACGATCTACGATTTGTACGCAGAAGAAACCAACTATAGCCATTATGAATAGTGCAAATGCTATAGCGATTATCCTGGAACAATCGATAACTGCCTGATACGTAAATGGAATAGCCAACTACATTTGTTCAGCAACGAACAATTCAATTCTCATCACGAACTCGACGTAACTTTCGGAGTAGTTGATAAAAAGGACGATTCCCTTTAAATATGCCTACTAATTCAGCACCAGCGAAAGTTAACAGGG
>NZ_JBFTQB010001717.1:0-385 GCF_056398785.1 Paenibacillus sp. 01T422
TGTATCAATAGCTCTACGGATCTGTTCCTGCGTCTCAGACACAATGATTTGCTTCTCAGGCGTGTCTTCATGACTTGGGAGCATCGCGTAATAATCATTGCCTTCACCATCCGGCATTTCCGCGTCTAAGGAGTACGTATTTTTCCTTCGGCGCAGTTTATCGATACACAGATTCGTCCCAATTCGAAAAATCCAAGTTGAAAACTTCTGATTCTCATCATATCGGTGCAAATTGGTGTATACCCGCAAGAATGTTTCCTGCACCGCATCCTCGGCTTCTTGCTTGTTATTCAGCATACGGTAAGCCAAGTGAAAGATCTTATCCTTATAGAGCTCTACAAGCTCTGCAAAAGCATTTCGATCCCCATTTCTGGCTAGTTTAGCC
>NZ_JBFTQB010001718.1:0-385 GCF_056398785.1 Paenibacillus sp. 01T422
GGTCCTATTGATGTAGCAGTAATTTCAAAGGGAGACGGTTTTATTTGGATAAAAAGGAAACACTACTTTAAGTCGGAATTGAATAATCAGTACTTTAAAAACTATAATGAAAGGTAGTGGACTTAGATGATTAATACAGTTTTCTTAAGTTCTACTAGTAATAAAGGCTTTTTTAAATTACCACAAGAAAAAAAAATAACCAATCAGTTCTTAAAAAAAGAAAAACCAGAGAGTATCTCCGAGTCAATTTTAAATAAATTGCTCCCAAATAACTCTAATAATTCAAAAAAACTCAAATGATTATGAATTGTCACGGCTAATGTCTGGTAGCATATCAAAAGTTCAAAAGCCCAAGGGGATACAATTAACCCATGGGCTTTTTTAC
>NZ_JBFTQB010001719.1:0-385 GCF_056398785.1 Paenibacillus sp. 01T422
TCCTTTCCTTAGTGTCCGCTCCTCATATGTAGATATATTAATACCAAAGGAAATAATTGAAGAAGGATTTGCGATTAGGGTAATACATAATGGTTTTGTTGATGTAGAGTATGAAGCTTCTAAAATGTTTTTTGATAACTATAAAATACAACAACCAAGTATTCCATTATTACATCCAGAATTCCAAAATCCGCTGTTTTTAAAAATCTTTTGTGAAGGCTTGAATAAGTCAGGTCTGACAATAATACCAGAGGGATTTGAAGGGATATCCCGAATATTGGACTTCTATATAGAAAGTATTAATGGTAAATTATGCCTACCTTCCGTTTTTGATTATTCAAACAAAATGAACCTTGTTAAAAAAACAATTTTTGCTATTATAGCT
>NZ_JBFTQB010001720.1:0-384 GCF_056398785.1 Paenibacillus sp. 01T422
GTATTAGGCAATTTAGTAGGATCTATCCTTATTTATTGGGTAGGAGCAACTGGGGCAAGAACACTGATAGAGAAATACGGTAAATACGTATGGATTCAAGTATTAGGCAATTTAGTAGGATCTATCCTTATTTATTGGGTAGGAGCAACTGGGGCAAGAACACTGATAGAGAAATACGGTAAATACGTATGGATTCAAGCTGAACATATCAAAAAAGCTGAGCACTGGTTTAACCGATATGGCGAATACGCGGCTTTTTTCGGAAGGAATTTGCCCATCATACGCACATTTATATCTTTACCTGCAGGTATTGCAAAAATGAATTTCCCTCGATTCGTTGTCTTTACATTTCTCGGATGCTTGCCTTGGAATTTGGCATTAACC
>NZ_JBFTQB010001721.1:0-383 GCF_056398785.1 Paenibacillus sp. 01T422
CTCTCAATGTCAAAAGCTAATGTCGGTACATAAACCTGTCACCCTAGTCGTGTCGGACCAGTTGACGATGCCGACGTTATTCGGATTCTGGAGCCCACGGTTAGTTATACCGCAGAGGGTGATTAACCATTTAAATCAGGAACAACTTCGGCATATCTTCCTGCATGAATTGGCACATTGCAAACGAAATGACATTGGAATCAATTGGATCATGCAATTTTTATTGATCATTCATTGGTTTAATCCTGTACTTTGGTACGCCAATCAACGCATGCGCGAAGATCAGGAGATTGCAAGCGATGCGTTAGCACTCTCATATCTTGACCCAGCGAGAAGAGAGAATTACGGATACACGCTCATTCAATTACTAGAAAGCTATACAC
>NZ_JBFTQB010001722.1:0-383 GCF_056398785.1 Paenibacillus sp. 01T422
CACATAAGTAGAATAAATCTACTTGTAGGCAGCCCCTTTTTATCCGAAATAATTAAAATCAATTATCTCTTCACCGAACTCCGGTACATCAAAAACAGTAAATACGGAGCGCCAATGACAGCAACAACGATTCCTGAAGGGATTTCTTTGGGAATGGCGATCACTTTCCCAATCATATCAGCGACGACAAGCAATATTGCACCGATCAAAGCTGATAGAACAACCGATTTCTGGTGTCGTTGTCCCATGAAAATCCGAACGGCATGTGGAGCTAGCAGCCCGATGAAAGATATAGTGCCTACGCAAGCTACTGCGATTGCTGCGATCACAACACCGATGCTTGCCGCAATAAGGCGGGTTTTCTGCAGTTTGAGGCCTAATCC
>NZ_JBFTQB010001723.1:0-382 GCF_056398785.1 Paenibacillus sp. 01T422
TTAGCTAGTGGGCTATTATTGGGGGTGGCGGTGTTCTCTTGCAAGYATTAKWTGTTGTCGGCTAACGGACTGAGWTGACTCTATTTGCTACTTTTGCGAGATGATTTGCAGCTAACGGACTCTAGAGTCGTTATTGGCCACGAACTTGCCTAAAACAGCGATAAAATCTGTAAATAACGCCACCTCAGTCCGTTAGCACCTCAAAACTAGCCAAATTGGGTGGAATAACGGCAGCTGAGTCCGTAASAGTACAGTAGCTGCATGGGGAGAGGTGACGGACGACTTGCTTTGATGGGATTAATGACACTTTAGCTAGTTGGCTATTATTGGGGGTGGCGGTGTTCTCTTGCAAGCATTAGATGTTGTCGGCTAACGGACTGAG
>NZ_JBFTQB010001724.1:0-382 GCF_056398785.1 Paenibacillus sp. 01T422
GCCAGTCAACTTTTTCGATAAGAGCACTTGGAGCTTTTCCTTTAATGTACATCATTGAAATCCTTCGCTTAGCYAATTCTCCTACTTCATAAGAAGAATGGCACAGACGTTCTGTGCTCAGCCACTTTCGAAGCAAACCTAAATTAACATCAATATTTTCTCCAAAAGCATCCATAGGCCCAAAAATGATACTTTCATTTTTGGGCTGATCAATGGTTCGATTCAGGTTGTGCGAGATAGGATCCAGCACAACATTGTGATTATTTTCTAATAGGAGCACTAATTTACCTTGTAAAACGGCTTTTATGATTAGTTCCACATCAACGTCAAGCTGGTCACTAAGGTTGGTGAATAGTTCATTAACTGAGGATGACATTTTGGC
>NZ_JBFTQB010001725.1:0-379 GCF_056398785.1 Paenibacillus sp. 01T422
CAGGAGGAATCGGCGTTAACTACAAGTAACCTGTCTACTCAAATGCACAGCTCCAAGGGGGCGATCCACTAAGGCGCCGTAGCTAGGATATGGCGCCGCAGCTAAGATAGATGGAAAAACTACCGTTAATCTGGGCTGTTTAGTGGCCGGGAAGGAAATAACGGTAGACGCTCCAGTTAAATCGTCGATAGGGAAGAGATTTGGGTATACTCGGCAAAATTAGCGCCAGAAAATCTAGTTAGTTGGGTAAAAGTGGAACATTTGCAGCAAATAGCAGGAGGAATCGGCGTTAACTACAAGTAACCTGTCTACTCAATTGCACAGCTCCAAGGGGGCGATCCACTAAGGCGCCGTAGCTAGGATATGGCCGCCGCAGCTA
>NZ_JBFTQB010001726.1:0-379 GCF_056398785.1 Paenibacillus sp. 01T422
CGAAAAAACGGTGAAAAACCATGTCAGCTCTATTCTTCAGAAAATGGAGGTTGATGACCGTACGCAAGCGGTTATCATCGCGATTAAGAATGGTTGGGTAACCTTGTAAGGCTCCCGTTGTTGGAACCCCTCTACTTTTTGTGGCATACACTGCAAGTAAGGGAGGGATCCGCTATGTGGATTGGATTACTTTGGATCTTGGGTTGTTACGGAATCAGCATCGCTGTGCTTCATCTATTGTTCGGAGCCCGTAAGGGTAGAAATAAGAAGCCTGCAAAAGTTCTGCTTGTCACCAAAAATAACCAAAATCAAATTGAATGGTATATTCGCTCGTTATTTTTTTTCTCTGGATTAAAAGGCTATGAAGTCACGGCAACGA
>NZ_JBFTQB010001727.1:0-379 GCF_056398785.1 Paenibacillus sp. 01T422
GAATAGCGGTAGTGACTACAGCTAATTCTCCGGCAGCTGGACGAAAACTAGTAGAATTGCCGATATTAGCGGTAGAAACTGGAGTTATTTGGCCAAAAGTGGATCAGCAGCGGAAAGTAGCAGGAGAAATCGGCGTTAAGTATAAGTAATCTAGCTACTCCTGTGCCCCGTTTCGGGGGATGCACCATGTAACGTACTATTGTGACCAGTTGCAGGGGGATGCACCATGTAACGTACTATTGTGACCAGTTGCATGGGGATGCTCCATTTAGCGTACTATTGTGCCCAGTTGCAAGGAGACGCTCCATTTATGCGGTTTAGTAGCATTGGATGGAAAATCTACCGTTATTCGGCGCTGTTTGGTCGCAGGGAACGGAAT
>NZ_JBFTQB010001728.1:0-378 GCF_056398785.1 Paenibacillus sp. 01T422
GCCCCAAGACAATACAGGACCTAATGACGCGAACCAGGCCGGGAATCCAAATCCATAATTCGCGGAAAGATAACAAAAAGCCTGACTGCACACAGCAGATCTAGGCTTTTTTTATCGCATCAAAAACTTGGCCGGGTAGCTTGACGGATACTCGGCACGCAAAAGTTTTCTCATATTCAACTGTTGTCATTATTGGGGCGCGTTCAATCAATTGCTCCGGTAAAGCTGTGATGTGTTCAGCCATATCGCTTGCGCCTCCTACTAGGTGGTTGAAAACGCTACTTACACTAACAGTATAGCATAGCAGGTGGCAAGCGTTCCACCCTTATGTATCCATTTTCAGGTCATGCGAACACTCCTTTTTAACCCAGATATACC
>NZ_JBFTQB010001729.1:0-377 GCF_056398785.1 Paenibacillus sp. 01T422
GACCTATTCTTGAGAATTTCGTCATAAGACTTTTCAAGCTAGTCCCCCCTTTCGAATCATAAAAAAATCAACCTAGCCAGTAAATCCGGCAAGGTTGATTATACACCTTAACATGTAATTAGATTGTGTCCTTTGTGCTAATAATATGAATGATTGATGAAGATTTAGTTTCAATCGGATGAACTACCTGCTTTATATTGCCTACCTCTACATCTACGCCTCTAAATGAGAAACTGAAGTATCCACGTGAAGATTTTCCTCGGCATCTAACAGCTTATATAGAAGCAACATAGAAACCGCTAAGACAACATCCATGAAAACGATTGAAAGTGTCGGATAATCCGAAATCACCATAACGCCTAGCATCGCCCCCATCA
>NZ_JBFTQB010001730.1:0-377 GCF_056398785.1 Paenibacillus sp. 01T422
CTTGCAAGCAGGAGGTCAGCGGTTCGATCCCGCTTGGCTCCACCAATCATCATTTTGAGACAGGAATTTCCAAGAAATTTCGACTTGAAATGAGGTAATGAGTTGTGATAAGATAACTTTCGCYGCTRAGATAGGGCAAAGAAAAGCGAATCACAATGAACACRTTGTTCCTTGAAAACTAGATAACGAAAYGAAACGTAAAKTAAGAACTTAGGTAGTGTARCCTTCGGGTTGCACGAAATTTTCAAMTGTTTTTTTCTAGGTTAAGCTAGAAAGAGCACACGGAGGATGCCTAGGCACTAGGAGCCGAAGAAGGACGTGGCGAACGACGAAATGCCTCGGGGAGCCGTAAGCAGGCTTTGATCCGGGGATGTCCG
>NZ_JBFTQB010001731.1:0-376 GCF_056398785.1 Paenibacillus sp. 01T422
CCTGTTTGCTATCTCGGGTGCGACGATTCTTGGAGATGGGCAAGTGGCTTTGATTATTGATCCAAACGCTTTGATTAAATAACAACATAATTCTAAGGAGGATATTACAATGGGAGAAGAAAAAAAAGTAATCGTCTTCGCACTTGGAGCGGAAGAGTATGGCGTGGAAGTCGAGAAAGTCAGAACGATTGAAAGAATGCAGCCAATGACGCGTGTTCCCAAAGCGCCTGAATTTGTGAAAGGCGTGATCAATCTTCGTGGTGTTGTTATTCCGATTATCAATCTTCGCTCACGTTTTGGACTCGAAGAACAAGCGACTTCCGATGCTTCTCGTATTATCATCGTATCAGCAGGTGAATTTGAAGTGGGCTTAATC
>NZ_JBFTQB010001732.1:0-375 GCF_056398785.1 Paenibacillus sp. 01T422
GTAATGGAACGTCCGTCTCCATCGAACCACTCCTTCTTGCAGCGATTCAAACGTATCGCTGACATCGAAGTCTTCGACGGGGGCACAATAGCGCCTTGTAGTTCCACTACAAACATAGTAATTCTTGTACGCTGGATAGTACGCTGGATAAACGACGACTTCGTCACCTTCTTAGGACAAGCATTTTTATCGAGGTAGATGCGAAGCTAAAGTATATAACTTATACTTTCTTATCTACTAAAAAGAATCCGACAACCGAAGTTGCGGATTCTTTTCCTGTACTTATTCAATAATTTTTCTTGCCATATAAGCCAGATCTGCAATATCAATTTTGCCGTCCGCTACGAGATCTGCAAACTTGAAGAGATTCCAATC
>NZ_JBFTQB010001733.1:0-375 GCF_056398785.1 Paenibacillus sp. 01T422
GTCATGAGATGGATGTATTGTTCAAGCTGATCGACATATTGAGCAAAATATTCATGGAACAGCGTTTTGAAATCGTCAACGTATACCCCGCCATTTGTGCATACGATATAAGTTCCATCATCTTTGTATGTCCGTGTCGTGCAACTTGTAATTCTCTTCCTACCATGTGCGGTTTGAAAAGAATGAATACTACCACAGACCCCACAGTGTACTAGACCAGAAAATATATGTTTCCCAATTTTCAAAGCAGCAGGTCGGGAGTTTCGCTCATTTCTGATTCTCTGTGCCATATCAAACAATTCTTTAGGAACAATTGGTTCATGGGCATCTTTAATCAAGATTTGATCTTCCGTTGAAGTCCGTTCTGTTACACGC
>NZ_JBFTQB010001734.1:0-373 GCF_056398785.1 Paenibacillus sp. 01T422
TACATTACATCGCTAACTCCTTCGCGCACATCCGTTCGACGCACAACTGCCACTATAACGCTGTAAAACACACTTACAGTAGCTAGTTTCCTCAGAATGCCTACATTAACGATGTTTTACATCGCTAACTCCTTCGCGCACATCCGTTCGACGCACAACTGCCACTTTAACGCTGTAAAACACACTTACAGTAGCTAGTTTACTCTCCATGCCTACGTTAACGATGTTCTACATCGCTAACTCCTTCGCGCACATCCGTTCGACGCACAACTGCCACTATAACGCTGTAAAACACACTTACAGTAGCTAGTTTCCTCAGAATGCCTACATTAACGATGTTTTACATCGCTAACTCCTTCGCGCACATCCGTTC
>NZ_JBFTQB010001735.1:0-370 GCF_056398785.1 Paenibacillus sp. 01T422
AGAGGTAGATTTTCCSTCCTGATGGATCGCAACTTTGGAACTAGGCGACTGTGTGGATCGATTACTTGTATTAACGCCGAATACTACTACTATTTTCCGCATATGAYCCACTTTTTGGYAAATAACTGACATTTCTACWGYTAATCYGGTCAAATTCAGGGRATTTCGCATGYTACAGACGGAATAGCAGGAGTTTCTGCATCTATTTCATTCCCTGAACCGACGCGGGGCTGAATAGAGGTAGATTTTCCCTCCTGATGGATCGCAACTTTGGAACTAGGCGACTGTGTGGATCGATTACTTGTATTAACGCCGAATACTACTACTATTTTCCGCATATGACCCACTTTTTGGCAAATAACTGACATTT
>NZ_JBFTQB010001736.1:0-367 GCF_056398785.1 Paenibacillus sp. 01T422
TTGCGGAAGATTCCCTACTGCTGCCTCCCGTAGGAGTCTGGGCCGTGTCTCAGTCCCAGTGTGGCCGTTCACCCTCTCAGGTCGGCTACGCATCGTCGCCTTGGTAGGCCGTTACCCTACCAACTAGCTAATGCGCCGCAGGCCCATCTATAAGCCACAGATTRCTCCGTGTTTCATAATTCTCTCATGCGAGAAAAYCARTTATCCGGTCTTAGCTATCGTTTCCGATAGTTATCCCAGTCTTATAGGCAGGTTACCTACGTGTTACTCACCCGTCCGCCGCTAAGCACCGAAGTGCTCCGCTCGACTTGCATGTATTAGGCACGCCGCCAGCGTTCGTCCTGAGCCAGGATCAAACTCTCCATAA
>NZ_JBFTQB010001737.1:0-367 GCF_056398785.1 Paenibacillus sp. 01T422
GGTTGGATTAGAACGTATGGTTTAGACGATGAAATGAGCATTCAAATTAGTTTCGCCTCACAGGGTGGCTCAGAAACGGCTACGCCTGATCTATCGATTGAAGTCGATGATGTCGATGCTGCATTAGAAGGCATGAAGAGAGCTGGATTTCCAATTGAATATGGTCCTGTTGATGAGCCTTGGGGCGTTCGGCGATTCTATGTTCGCGATCCGTTTGGTAAGCTTATTAACATTCTTTCTCATGAACATTGATACAATAACCGCCAACTGTAAAGGAACTTTGGTTTGTTTAACTAGTGGCATTAGCGACAGATAGACATTCTATATATTGTTTTTATCCAATTGAATGGAGGGTATAGCCATGGGT
>NZ_JBFTQB010001738.1:0-362 GCF_056398785.1 Paenibacillus sp. 01T422
GACTTAGGTTCATTACCAATAACGATATTTTCGGCGACTGTAAAAGAGGGAAAGAGCATGAAATGTTGATGCACCATGCCGATGCGATGACGGATCGCATCCGTAGGATTCGTGAAGGCCACTTCGTTGCCATTCAAAAGAATGCTGCCTGCCGTTGGCTGCTCCATGCCGTACAAAATACGCATAAGCGTTGTTTTCCCAGCTCCATTTTCCCCGACTAATGCATGAATCTCACCTTGACGCAGCGAAAAATCAACATTTGAATTCGCTGTTAAATTGCCATATGTTTTCGTAATTTGACGCATTTGAAGCAGCATAACGACTTTTCGCTCCTCTGTCTAGACATGAGGAAACTGTTTACG
>NZ_JBFTQB010001739.1:0-362 GCF_056398785.1 Paenibacillus sp. 01T422
GCCTTAGCAATTTCAACTGCCTTGTCATGAAGCGGCAAATAGGATACGCCTACTGTGTAAATGAAATTATTCATAGCGTATTTCGTTCTTTCGGGCGAATCATGAATCGTTTTTTCCACCCTTTCAAGCATATCGGCAAGCTTGCTTTCATCAAATTCGCTGTCCGGCCTATTGCCCAACAGCCAGCAATAACAACTCCAGCCCGCTGACATTTTCAGCTCATCGCCGCTTAGGATCCATTTGTCTGCAACTTGTTGAGCCATATCTGTTTCTGCCAAAGTCACTGCAACCACATAATCAGACAACATATAAAAATAAGCGCCATCTATCCAACGCTCAAAATCCGCCTCAGTCATTACCTT
>NZ_JBFTQB010001740.1:0-359 GCF_056398785.1 Paenibacillus sp. 01T422
GAACCAGCTGGAAAGGAACGGCGATTATAACGAACGCGCGCTGGAGGCTGACAACCAATTAGTAAAATTGATCTACTTTAACAGCATATGCGACGAGAAGAAAATCGCGGATCAGCTTATTAGGCCCTTTTACGAAGATCCGTGCGGGTTTGCGGAGTATGTGCGGTCTTTTCACGGTAACACGAGCTTAAATGAACAGGAGGCAGCAATCGATCAGATGTTGTCAGGTCGTGTGCTCATTATCGCCGAAAACGATCCGATCCTTGCCGTCGATATGCTCGATTTCAAAGCTAAGGCTCYATCGGAGCCAGCCACCGAAAATGTTTTGATTGGACTTCAAAGTGGGTTGAGTGCGGAAT
>NZ_JBFTQB010001741.1:0-359 GCF_056398785.1 Paenibacillus sp. 01T422
GCAGCGATTATGTCGATCGTCAAGACAGGCGATCATGTGATTTGCACGCATCAAGCGTATGGTCCTACAAGGGAATTCTTAGGCAATTATCTCCGGAAATTCGGTGTTGAAACGACTTTTGTCGATGGCCGATCATTAGATAACTGGAAAAATGCGATAAGGTCAAACACAAAATTGCTGTATTTGGAAAGTCCGACGAGTATGTTTTTTCAGCTGCAGGACATCCGTAGTTGTACTGAATTGGCGGCCTCCATTGGAGCAGAAACGATTCTCGACAACTCTTGGGCGACACCTTGTTTCCAAAATCCACTTACACTAGGTGTCGGACTTGTTGTCCATTCGATAACGAAATATATTTC
>NZ_JBFTQB010001742.1:0-357 GCF_056398785.1 Paenibacillus sp. 01T422
ACGAATTTTCTGAAGAAGAGTTGAATGCTATACATCCTGATTTTATTAATGAACAAAGTAATTTAATTTCAGAGTGCTCTATAACTAAAATTGGATGTAATTCTGAGGGATTTAAGCTCATTTATTTTGCAGAAACTTCTCACTTAAGTAAGTGAACATTCGTATTACCTAGAAAAATAGCAGAGGTGAGATCATGTCTCTACTGAGGAAATTTACATTCTGGCTCTCACTTCTCAGCATTCTCATATGCTTAAACCATTACTGGGGAAATGACGATAAAAACATTCTTCTCATTGGATTAAACCCTGTTTTAAATAACATGGTAAATACGGAGCTATTCCGGCACTGGTTGATACC
>NZ_JBFTQB010001743.1:0-355 GCF_056398785.1 Paenibacillus sp. 01T422
GATATAACGTCATGTGCGTTATCTCTTACTACAAAGCATTCATTGGTAGTGCCAATGAGTTCAAGCTGACTAAGTTCCATAAATCCGTTGAAACGACGATCTATTAAACGAACCACTCCGCCGATTGAATCGGAAACAAACCAATCTAAGGGACCTGCATATTTTCGTAAGCCCAGTCTTCTAAGCTGATAGGCTGTTTGACATGTGGAACCCAGACTAATGCAGGCCTTATAACCACCTAGGGAATCGCGCCATTTCATAACTCTCACTCCCGTTTCATCAACGATCTCCTCCACAATGACGAGTAGAATTAAGGTATGCAAAAATTAAGATTGCGCTTGGGCAAATATACCGT
>NZ_JBFTQB010001744.1:0-355 GCF_056398785.1 Paenibacillus sp. 01T422
ACCTGCACTTTTTACATCAATGTTGGCCAATCCGTCTATTGGAGCATAATTACCTGCACTTTTTACATCAATGTTGGTCAATCCGTCTATTGGAGCATAATTACCTGCACTTTTTGCAGTTAACTATGCTGCCGCCTACTCTGCTATAGCTAGCAACAGCCAGACAAGCCCTGCCTTTACGCCCCCACGGGTAAGGCAGCGGTTCATCCAACCTACAACCCCAAAAAAAGGAACTGCCCCTGACGTTAAGCAGGGGTACTTTTCGCTCCTGTTCTATTATTTCAAGGATCTAGCCTCCCGCTAGGTCCTTTTTTTGAATTCCTTACAATTTCTTAACCTGGGGATTACACAGCAT
>NZ_JBFTQB010001745.1:0-354 GCF_056398785.1 Paenibacillus sp. 01T422
ATGAAATTCAGTATATGGGCACCAACTGGTCGTTCGCGAATGAAGCGGATGTCCATTATCAGGACAACCATTATTCCACGACGACAGATGAGTATGCGCTGATTCGATTCAATGGAACAAGATTGAAACTGTATGGAGCGAAAGCAAATAATCACGGTATAGCAGGCATTACCGTTGATAATGGCGCAGAATCACTTGTTGATTACTACGCAAGCACCAGGTCTGACAACACGTTGATATATGATAGCGGCGCATTGGCCGCTGGGCCGCATATCGTGAAAGTACGTGTAACCGGGCAGAAAAATGCAAATTCAAGCGGCACAGCTGTCGTCGTTGACAGAGTCGAGGTAGCAT
>NZ_JBFTQB010001746.1:0-351 GCF_056398785.1 Paenibacillus sp. 01T422
GAGCAAGCGCTACCACATTCGTCCCCATAAATTCTTCATCACACTTGATGCCTTCTTGAATGCMCAGCCTATTGATTGTCGACTTCATCGTCTCATCGCCATAATTATCTAGTATATAACCTGTATCACTCGTTACGACTATGAGATGAGGTGTCCCTGACAAGGAGGCTAATAATTTTTCTGCAAAATAATTAGTTACCACTAGAATCTTCCGATACTTATGCTTCTCTTCTTGAAGCTGTTTGGCCGTCAGTTTAAAACCTGGCAAAGGTATTTTGGTAGGGTCCAAACCTAGTTGCAAGCACCTTTGGCGGGATTCTTCGATCCATAGTTCCATATGATTCTCCTCAT
>NZ_JBFTQB010001747.1:0-351 GCF_056398785.1 Paenibacillus sp. 01T422
TACATAAAACACCTCAGATTTCAGAAGTTGTAAGCGCATTAGTTCGCCTGCTGCAAGCGAGCTTAGGGAAGAAGGGAGAATTTATTACGCTTCGTGAAGAAATTGGCCTGATCCGCGATTACATGGAGATTCAGAAGTTCCGTTATGGGGATCGCATTCAAGTAGTCACGCAAGTGGATGCATTAACTCTGGGCTGTTTGGTCCCAAGAATGTTCCTGCAGCCGCTTGTGGAGAATGCGATTATTCACGGGATTGAGCCGGCAAAACGGGAAGGCATCATTACGATTCGCACATGGCTAGATAGAGACCTCCTATTCTGCCAGGTGGAAGACAATGGTGTCGGGATGCAGG
>NZ_JBFTQB010001748.1:0-351 GCF_056398785.1 Paenibacillus sp. 01T422
TGAGAAAAGTAATCATGTTTAACAGAACTTCTTTAGACGGTTTTTATAAGGGGACAAATGGGGAGATCGATTGGTTTATCCATGATCCTGAGGTTGACAAAGCCGCGCATGAAATGATGCGATTAAGAGGAAGGAGGAGTCTGCTTATGAGCAGCTCCTCTTTTTTTCAATAGGCAGAACAAGGATATGCTGAAGACCATTTCGCCCCATTTTTGTGCGGCCATCATCTCTAAAGCCAGCTTTTAAATAAGCTTGCCGTGCAGGCAGATTTTTGAGATTTACAGCTAAAGCTACTTCTTCTACTTCTGGGAAGTTATGCCTGACAAATGTACTCAGCTGCAAGAGTGATGC
>NZ_JBFTQB010001749.1:0-350 GCF_056398785.1 Paenibacillus sp. 01T422
GAATATTATCATCTGGATGAAGCAAAGCTGATCCCAATGGGGCAAATTCCCCATCGTTTAGGAGAGCTGCCAGAAGATCAGGATATTTATCTCGTATGTGCGCATGGTGTGCGCAGCTATCGGGTTGCCGAGTATTTGCAGGAGAATGGCATTGATCGCGTAATTAATGTTGATGGTGGAATGGCTGCAGTAGGGATGCTTCGCGGTTTTCAATACGATTGAACAGCACTTTTGGCACTAAAAAGGAGTTAAGCACCTTGAGGCCGCTTAACTCCTTTTGCCTATCATATTTGTTGGTTTAATTAACATCTGAGAAGAAAGGGAGCTGTGGTAACTGTTCGTTCGTATAC